>JBEVXV010000732.1:0-6294 GCA_040505915.1 Sedimenticola sp.
ATTCATGCTTATCCACATATGTGCTAGACATTACATAATAGAAGATGGTTGTGTGACTTTGTGTATAGAAAGTATTAAACATTAAGTTAATGCTGTCTGTACACGGCTTACATGCACTCCAAATGTCTTAAAACCAAGGTGTGTGTGTGTTTTCCTTTTATTTATAGTGGCCGCCAGCCTTGCGGCTATATGGGCCACTGTTAAAAAGTTCATTTGGCGTCGGCGGATTGCAAGGGGGTTTGAGACCCCAAAGCAGCCCGCGAGCTGATCTTGTGGAACCAGGGATGGAGCTTGCTTGGATGATGGTGTATAGCCCAGGGTGTATTGTCGACGATGCCATGAGTTTTGATGAGACGATCTGTCCAGTTTCGTTCAACAGGACGAGCCGTGTATAATAAATAGGTGATGCTGTGTGAGAATGTATGATGATGACAATGGTATAAAAGGTGGAAAAGTAAACATCAGCTGCCACTGACCAAGTATTGTGTGCGTCTGTGTGAGTGTCCTATGTGATGCAAATAATAATGTTAACAGGCAGGTCAGCCCTAATGGCTGACCTCATACCTAGTGGGTGTGTATGTGTATCAGGCCGGCAGTTGGGTTTAGTGCCTCATAATTTGTGCTGGGGTTGCACGGGTCAGAACGAGATAAATGAGATGATCCTAGTGAATTGATCAGATGCAACTGTGCACACCTACCACCATTTAACTAAGTTTCGAGATCTTAGAGAAAGAAAGCCGAGCGCGAGAGCCAACGGTTTAAGAAATAAAAACGGTTAAGACTATGATCTGACTAAGAATATAGTAAGATATATAAGAATTTAGTGAATAAGACATGTATACTACTAAAAATATATTCCGCATTGACCATATAGATGTGTATTTTCCGTGCAAAAGAATTTCCCGAGCCCAGCTCGGTGGTGTAAACTTAAGAATAATAAATACCTCTAAACTCCGACTTCTCAGTAAAACGGCCCTCCCTATGGGGCACGATAAAAATAGTTGTACAAGTAGATTAAAATATCGAACCTAGTATTAGAAATATACTTATATAAATCGTAGTCACGTGAAGACGGGTTGTGCCATATGAGTGTTTCTTCCCAGGGAGGTCAAGTCATTTTTATTAATGTACATAATTATATACAACAGTTAAAAATAATATAACTAAAAACGAGTTTATGTCACCCAGGTGGCGATTACACTAAATACCTCTGGCTACAAGGTTACTTCGGGGATGTGGAAGGGGGTGAAGGGTGGGGATAAGACACTAACCCACAGCGCCGCCCCCCTGGGGAGAGGAATAAGCGAAAGTGAATAGATGGAAGTCGATGGCTCTGCCACCAACCGGTGCCTGCGGGATTTCGAAACCCGGACCTCAGGCAGGCGCGGCAATGCGGCGTCTATCCTTTACCCCGAGCGTAGCCGCCGGATCCGGCCAGTGGCCGAGTCACGACCTAACTAAAAGAAACATTCATAAATCAGAATTTATTTTGTAAGTAGATTGCAACGTACCCTTATGTATAAAAATAATAGACGCTCACAGACTCTGGACCCAGCCGGCGCCTGCAGAATTTCGAAACTCGGGGTTCAGGACGCCCCAACATAATTATGCTGGGTCGACCCTTCACCCCGTGCGTAGCTACCGGAGACGACCAAATACCGAGTGTGGAGGTCATACAGCAAAGAAAAATCAGTAAGAAGGGTACGAATACTTGATCTATTCCAGGCTCCGCCCCCAGTCAGGTCCTGCAGAATTTCGAAACACGGAGCTCGGGTAGACACTTTGTCGAACCCTCACCCCGTGCGTAGCTGCCGACCCCGACCGGAGGCCGAGCGAGGGTAGAACAGGTATGAATCGAATAGTGTATAAGGGAGACGGTCGGGCGAGGGCCGGGTTACAATTTGACCCCGCCATCACCCGCTCGCTCAACCCAATAGACCTGTAACCTAATATTATTAAATTGAAAAGTTTGCCGTTATTATAGAAAACTGCGGCAAAATCGAATGTAGGTCGGCGTGCGGCGATACAAAATCGAATTTCCGCAGAGCGAGCCATAGAGAGAGCACCATGAATAGAATAATCTCCAAACATCGTCTCCCCAGGAAGCGGCGCATGTCAGGGTTCAGATGCCGTCCCCCATCTCGCAGTCCAAGATGTAGGTCGCCAGGGCTCTGTAAACAGAGCGTGCGGCAGCCCCCCTCGGGCACAGCAAGGCGGGCAACGACAACCGAACCCCGAGTCCCGTTAGGGTATTCTTGAGTGATTCTCTTTCAGTTTGGTAGACAGGGCAGGAGAGAATCCAGTGTTCAGCTGTGAAAGGGGTCAGGCAGATTGTACAATTTTCGTCTATCTTTTTGATGAGGCAACCGGAGGAAGCCGGGAGCATGGTTTTTCCAAGCTTTAATCTTGTAATGCAGCGATCTAAAGATTGTATTGAATGATAGTTTATAGGTTTTTGAAGCCCAACAGAGGTATAAAACATTTTCTTAAATTTTACTTCTGTTTCAGTATAAATTTTCCATTTTTTCATAATTTGGGGCCTAATCATTGAATAGATCTCTGTTGGGGATAGCCCGACCCTGGTATCGATCACCGGATGGGCGAGTGCAGATTTCGCCAGGCTGTCCGCCGACTCGTTTCCAAAAATGCCTACGTGAGCTGGGATCCATTCGAGTTTAATATCCAGGCCTTGTTTAAGTGCTATATTATATAGGTGCCAAATTTCCCATATGAGTTCAGGCCTGGATTTAGAAGAATAATTCTTAATAGCTAACAAACCACTGAGAGAATCGGTAAGGACAACAGAGTACAGTGGTTCATGCTCAATCACCCAGCTCAGTGCTCTAATAATTCCGATGAGTTCAGCTGTTAAGATCGAAACATTGTCCGATATTCTAAATTTCTTATTTACTTTGAGTGACGGGATCGAAAATGCTGCTGAAACTCGTTGTAAGTTAGGATCCTTAGAACCGTCAGTGAAGATCTGTAGCCTATGTTTATGATTTTTGTCTAACATTTCCAAGGCTGCAGATCGGATCAAATGGAGTGGATCACTTTTAGAAATCAATTTTGAAACGGACACGGAAACGGGGGGCGCGAGCAGGGTCCAAGGGGGCACCGGGCGCGGAGTAAAGTCCGCGACATGTACCCCCCCGAGTCCATACTCATTGACAAGCCTGTCTACTGTGAGTCCAAACGGGACTCCCCTACTACCCTTAATGGTGCAACTCGCCACCTCCGGGTCACCAAACAGCTTCCACACAGGGTTCTCCCCCTCCCTCTCCCTTGCAATAGGAATCCCCGGGGGGTATAGATGAATATTCTCCGACCCCACCCTCACCTTCAGATCTTCCCAACTTTCCCACGAACCCGCCCTAGTCTGAGTACGCGCCCAAAACCTAAGCACCTGCTCCTCCCTCCTAAGGCCTAGTGGGAGCACCCCAGCCTCAACACAGAGTAGTTCGACATTAGTTGTAGGTAGTGCACCAAGGGCTATTCTGAGGGCCTTCCCCTGGATAATGTCTAGTTTGGCGAGTTGTGCCTTACTAGCGCTCTGGTAGACTGGAGCACCATAGTCTAACTGTGACAGGATAAGGGATTTATAGAGAAGCAGCAGTGAATGTTTGTTGCAGCCAAATTTTGTACCTTTAACTGCTCTCATGAGATTTAATCCCTTTTGGCACTTTTCGTTGAGGTGTTTAATGTGGTGAGTAAAAAACATTTGACTGTCAAGGTACATACCCAAAAATTTCACCACTTGCTCAAATTTCACAGGTGTGCCAGCGAGTGTAAGATTCACAGTTTTTTTATATCTATTAGAACCGCCAAAGATTATTCCCACGGTCTTCCCTGCTGAAATTTTGAAGCCCCAATTTGTACACCATTCCGAGATCTGGTCTAATCCACGTTGTGCCCTTTTTTGGAGATAAGGAATTGATTGACCAGACAGCCATTTACTGCTGTCGTCGGCAAATTGTGAGACGACGATCCCGGAATCCACCTCCCCCACTGTTCGAGAAAGGTCATTAATTAGTATATTGAACAGTGTAGGTGAGATGATAGAGCCTTGTGGCGTTCCTCTGCTGATAGGTTGCCGTTGAGAGAAGGAACTTCCCACCCTCACTAGAATCTTACGGCCCAACAGAAAGTTCCGGACCCACTTATAGATCGTCCCAGTGATACCATACTCCTTAAGCTTATAGAGTAATCCCTCATGCCAGGCTAGATCGAATGCATTTTCGAGGTCTAAAAAAACGGCTAAGACGTACTCAGAATTCATCTGAGCTTTTTTGACGTCATGCTGAAGCCGTAGTAGCTGATCCAAAGTGCTACGCCCTTTCCTGAAGCCAGATTGGGAAGGGCTAAGAATTCCGTTACGTTCCAAATGATGTCCTAATCTGTCGTTAATCATCCCCTCCATTAATTTACATAGGTGGGATGTCAAGGAGATTGGTCGATAAGATTTAGGGTCATTGACCGGTTTATTTGCCTTAGGAATCGGTACCACCAGGGCTTCCTTCCACGAGTCCGGGAGTACCCCCCTGGCCCATACAGTATTAATTAAGTCGAGCACCACATTCAGGGCTGTTCCAGCCATATTCTTAAACATAAGGTAAGACAGTCTATCCATGCCCGGGGAGGAACCAGAGCGCGCTGCCAAACATCGATTTAATTCATCCAAAGTAAAGGGTAGGTTTAATGCTATATCTTCAGTGCCGGGGTCATTTAGATAGTCCGAGTGTTGAGACTCAAATGATTTTTGGAATGCCAAAGTTTCTACGTTGAGGTTTGAGTCTCCAGATACCTCTGCATAATGATTTACAAGTAAATTGGCTTTATCCAAAGGTGTCACTGCAGAGATAATATTATTCTTAAGGAGTGGGACTGGTGTAAATTGTTTTCCCTTTATTCTGCGAATACTATCCCAAAATTCTTTGGTATTACTATTATTCTTAGTGCACATAGATTCGCAGAATTGATCCCAGCTTGCAGTTTGAGCCTGAAGAATAGTCTTTTTAACCTCCCTTTGGGCATCCCTGTAGTTGGACAAATTCGTTGGGGTAGGGTGCTTTTTTAATGTTTCTTGTGCTTTCTTTCGCCCCTTAACCGAAAGTTCGCATGCTTGGTTCCACCACGGACATGCCGGTCGCTTATATTTCCTAGGTTTAGTTACGGGGATGCTCTTTTCCGCCATAGAAGTGAGGAGCAGTGTAAGTTTATTATTGTATTCATTGACGTCCCCGGACTGGACAGATTCTAATGAAAGTTCCCTGGTTAAGTTTCGAAAGAGAGCCCAGTCTGCCTTTTTAAAGTTCCAATGAGCATTACTTTCTATTTCATCACTTGCCAATTCAAAATTAAGCTCTGTAAAGACTGGGAGATGGTCAGAGCCCCAACAGTTTTCACCCACCCGCCAATTTGTATCGCACGCCAAAGATTGAGATGTTATCACTAGGTCTAAAACCGAGTGCGTGCCGCGACTCGGGTCAATTCGAGTAGAACTCCCGTCATTCAGTATTACCCCGCCAATTTCCTCCACCCATTCCAAATACATTCTCCCCTGGCGGGAGTTAAACGAAGAACCCCATACCATGCTATGGGCGTTCATATCCCCCATTACAATAAAATCATTGTTTAGTAGTTTGTTTAAATCCTGTAGCATCGTTAAGTCAGGATCCCGCGAGTATAAATTTATGAGAGTAATTGTTCTACTTTTTGTATAAATTTTAAATGCATGGGTCTCCAAAGGGCCGAATATATTTGTATCCCCAGAGAAGCTGCCCACCCCGAGGTCCTCAACGTTCAGATAATTTGCAAAATAAGTGATTAATCCACCCCCGGCGCGCCCCTCCCGCCGTGCTGCTGTATGTTGATATGCCGTGTATCCATGGAGAGAGGGCGCTTCCGAAAGGAACTTCCCACTCTCCTGAATACAAAGCACGTCGAGACGGGCGGCACCGAGGTATTGTTTAATTTCCAAAGTAGTGGCATACGGTAATAATCTAGCATTAAAGCTGCAAAAGTGAATGTTTTTACCCATAATAGTTGTCTATGTATAAGAAACCAATTGGAGAATTGAAAAATACAAAAAAGTTCAAAAAACGTACCAAGGAGGAATCTATAAAAAAGCCCCAAAAAGAGGAATCTATCCGTCTAGAACGCTCCCTTGACGAGGATTTCTCCTTATAGCTCTAGGTGGAAGGGGTTCAGAAGTACGCCGCCTGGGTGACCTCAACATATTTTCCTTATTTAATGATCTATGACCACCCCTGAGGTCGGGGACAGCCGCACTGC
>JBEVXV010000733.1:0-3097 GCA_040505915.1 Sedimenticola sp.
CTGACTTAACTTACAGTTGCAGCGTACCAGTTCGAGTACAGCCTTTGGAGCAGGTTCCATTGTTGTGATAACAGGTACATACAGCTCATCGGTTTCCTTCCATCCGAACTCATTTGGAGGTGGGTAGATTGGTTTTGCTTCCTCAAGGTGAGACCATACAAATGACTGATACGCTGCACGTAGGAGATGCTGGTCTAACGCCGCTTTTGTGGGTGGAAGCTTGTCAGACTCTGCCTGGGATGTTTTAAACAATTCCCACCGCAACCCAGCTAATTCTGTTGCGTGTGACCCACTTTTCCTGTACAGAGAACACACGAAACCCTCCAGAGCTGTTCTAATGTCCTCACTTATTGTTTCCGATCTGCCAAGAGTTGCAAAGGCATCTATCGTTCTTCTTGGCTGTTTCAGTAGGCAATTCCAGCATGTGAGTTTGCCCTTTCCATGGAATTTACCACAAGTGTCGCATCCAGTGAATGCATGGAAGCTAGGCAGTGCATCAGCTATTGCTGGTCCAATAGCATTGTAGACCGGCTTCAGCTGAATCTTCTGTTTCTTAGTTCCTATGCCTGTTATAATTCGGGGATTTTTCTCCAGCATCGGTAATCGCGACGAAGCTAAAATGAAGACATCAGTATCGGGGGATACAATGTCTACATCCAAACCTCGCTTCGCAGCATCCAGACCATGCAAGACCAGAATCGTGTCTGCTTCTTCCTGAGATGTCGATAAATGGTCCACATCGAGGTTGTTGGATTTGGTGCCTGTGCTCGTTGATACTGGGGTGGTTTGATCCCTGCAGCTGTCTAGGAGTTTCTCCGCCAGGAAAATCGTCAGATTGTGCTTTGTTTTTGTATTTGAAATGAACTTTCCAAATGATGAACCGATGGGCGTTGCATCCTTGCACACATGAACTCTTTCCTGTTCGCCTTTATTGCGTCTGTTGCGAGTATTTGCCTTTAATGACTTGTTAATATCATAGTGGTCAAATATCACATGCGCCTCACCATACCCAGTAATCATAGTGTGCGACTTTTTCACAAACTCATTTGCAAACTGTCCACATGTTTTTACTGGTATTGTGCTTAGTCCGTGTACAACAGCCATGGCGTCAATTACTATTGCCCGAGTTTGTATCTCAGCGCTGCAATCTTCAGCATTCTCGTCTGATGTCTCAGTGGAACTCGACACCAATTTGTGCATCAGTTTACCTTTGTCTGTGCATGGCAATAAGCTTCCGTCATGGGCAAACAGCGAACGTGAGACACAGGAAAATTCAAACTTTCCTATGTCAGTGGCGATATCCATTTCCGGCCTTGATCTTGCTACTATAGCCATTCTAGCAAACAATTGTCTATCTTCTTTCAGTTCCATTGTTTCGTTGCCTATCATTACCTTTGCTGATTTTCCTGTACTCTTCCAGTGTTTGAGCTTTAGTTTTGTCATCTTGTCCCATATATTCGTATTTCCTCGAATCCTTTCTTCAACGAATTTCGCATATGCTTGTTCACCGACAGTTCAGAATGTCTTATTGCACATCTTGGGGAATGACTGACTGTGTTATAATATTTATCAGTGTTGGTTCCTCGCGCTCAAACGGATCATCTCATTTGAACACGTCCCGTAACTTTCTGACATTAGTTTCCTCTTTTCCAACCACACTCTTGGATAGATCACGATGATTCAAAGACGTTGCTGTGCTTTGCAACCCGACCTGTCTCTCCGACTCTTCTGCCAGACGTGATACTTCATGTGCAACCAGAAAGAAACGAGCCAGAGCATCAGCGTTCGTGGTTATTCCCGTAATCCCACCCAAGACCTTGAGCGAACGATTAACCTGCTCCAGAGCATGGTCCACACCGATCTTGGAGAACGCAACATGTGACTTCTTCACACAGAAGTTCCCATCACACAGCCATTTCCAAACTTCTGGTTTTGACGTCTGAAGCGCGTACATCTTTGCTATGTATTCTGGTGCACATTGCGCATATTTCAATCGGTTCATAGAGAAGAAGTATGGACAAAACTTCTCTAAGGACTGTAAGTGAAGAAGCCAATTGCCTTCTCTGCTAGCTCGTATGTATTGCAGTAAGACCAGTATCATTTCCATATACATCTTTGTCCATGCAAACATTGGCTGGTGCATTTTTTCCTGGCTGAAGTTTTCTAACTTAGCAGGCAGTCCTGATGCTTTCATTATGGTACCCACTTTCTCAGCCACACCATGCTTCATCTCTTCGTAACTAGCCGCATTGTACTCACCCTTTATGTCTGAGGCCACTTTCTCTTGAACGTCGGACATATCTGGTTCTGTGTTTACAAACGACCCAACGTACAAGTCAAACAGTGCCTGTAAGCTTGTGATATGTGCAGATATACCGCGTTTCATATGCTTTCCTTCCAATATCTGTCTTGTCGTTGAAGAACCATATATCCCAGCCTCAATCCAAGAATCATCGAATCCACTACCTTCTATGAAACTGCCGATCGTTCGGAGCATACAGAATACCGTGTGTAGTTCACCAATTCTAAGTATGATTCGGCCCTGCAGCTCCGGCTTGGCAATTTGGAGCTTCAACGCTCGCTGATACAAATCCATGTCCATTGTCAATATAACTGGACTGTCGGGGCCAACTATTTGATCGGATACGAGCTGTGTCTGTCTGAAAACATTCAGCAGAGTTGAATATTCATGAGCAGGTGATGCCAGTAAAGGCATGGTTCTGATGCAGGTCAGTGTACTGTCGTCGTCTCTAGCAAGTTGCGAGTTGAACGCAGACCACGTTGGCAGACAGTGTGTTTGCTCATCACGTACGGGGTCACTGTTTTCTCCGTCATCATTCACACCATCTGTCGTGCGACGTTCACTGGAACTAGTCGTTTTATCTCTGGATATACATTTGGTTGTGAGCCAGGCTTCGTCCTTCAATCTAGCAGATTGACATTCTTCATGGGCGACATCGCCTTGGAATTCTTGATAATGTACACTACTTGTCGGTCGATAACTTTGTGCTATTGTACACGATGCATGTGGACTCACTATGGTCGAAGCAGCATCAATGCTTCTCTTGTCCGCCTTTTCCAGTGTTAACTTTGGTGC
>JBEVXV010000734.1:0-3418 GCA_040505915.1 Sedimenticola sp.
AGACCTATATCGATCTGAATGTTTACCTTTCGTCAGCCTGCGCGACTTTCGAGACTCAGTCAAGGGATCCGATCCGGCAACAACCAGTTTACCTTTATTTCTCCTTTGCGACCGTCGAGGCGCATGCGAAGACTCGGAAGCTGTACTCACCTGTTCTTGCGTGTCAGTGCAACTGTCTACAAATGCAGATTTACAGGGATCCAAATGTTTACCTTTTGTCCGCCTATGCGACTTTCGCGACTCAGTCAAAGGGTCCAGTTCAGGAACCAGTTTACCTTTATTTGGCCTGTGTGATCGTCGAGGCACGAAAGAAGACTCAGAATCGGAACTCACCTGTGATGAGTCATCGTCAGTGGTTTCTATCTTCCCAATCGTATCGTCATCTGCCACAGGAAGAGGCTCACTGGAGTCATTAAACGCCAACCCTGGTTAAAAACTATCAGGTTTTGCTGCTTTTGACTCCGACACTAGCTCAGCCCCTACATTCTCCCTTTCTTGCTTCCCTTCTTTGCGTAAACCACCAGGTTCTGATACCACTTTGTCACATATGTCCTCCGTCTCTGGAACTGGCTCTGAAACCTTCCTTATATTAGGAATCCCTGATGCCACATAAACATCAAAGTCAGTTAGAGATTCCTCACTTTCCGCCCCCTATTGTGAACCTATGCTGTCCTCAGCATGTTCTGGAACAACACCAGGCGGTGCATCTATCTGGGTAGGGTTATCAATCTGGACTAGATAAGATGGTTGGTCTCCAAGATAATTGGTCAGATCACGAATTTCTCGGCGAGTTACCGACTTCAATGGCCCACTTCCATCAGCCAATTGTATCACATACACATTGTCTTGCAGCTTATTTACTACGCAATATGGGGTGCTGCCCCAAACATCCTGAATTTTATTCCTCCCTAAGGGATGATTACGCAGCAGCACAGCTGCACCCACTGGTATACTTCGGTCTGCTGCCCTGCTATTGTAATTCACATTTCTCTTCTCACTGGACTTCACCAGGCTTTCATTGGCTAGCTCGTGCGCCTTCTTCAATGTATTCTGATGGGACTTCACCCACTCTTCTGTTGGATGTTCTGAGGGATCTAACTCGCCTTGCAGAGTAACGTCAATTGGGAGTCTTGGCTCCCTCCCATACATTAAGTAATACGGAGAGTAACCTGTACTGGCTTGTAATGCGACGTTATAGCAATACACCAATTCTTGGAGGTAGGCTGGCCATTTATTCTTTTTATCGGGTGGGAGTGACCGAAGAAGGTTGTGCATGGTGCGATTGAAACGCTCGCACTGTCCATTTCCTTCAGGATGGTAAGGCGTGGTTTTTGACTTTGTAACACCATACAGTCGGCACAACTCCCTCACGACATTGCCCTCAAAGTTCCGCCCCTGGTCGCTATGGATGCGGTATGGAATGCCAAAGTGAAAGAACCACTCACTGACTAGGACCTTGGCAACCGTTTCGGCTTTTTGATTCTTTGTTGGCACGGCAAGTGTGAACTTGCTGAAAACATCGGTGATGACAAGAACATTTTCACGGCCGTCAGTGGCTTTCTCCAACTGTGTGAAATCTATTGCCACGACTTCAAGTGGTCTGGACGCTAATACACTCTTTATCGTTGGCCTGACCCTAGGCAGAGCGTCTTTCGCTATGACACATCTTTCGCAGTGTTTTATCCAATTTCTCACATCGCTTTCCATGCCTATCCAGAAACATCTTTTTTCACCAATGACATGGTTCTCTCAACACCTTGATGTCCAGAACAATTGTGCAGTGACTCCAGGATCTGCTGCTTCATACACTCCGGTGTGACAAACTTTCTGTTACCGCCATCGGAAGGTACGGGATCACCACCAGTGTACCACAGAATACCGTCCTGTACTTCCAATTTATCCCACCGTCTGAGAAGCTTCTTCGTTATGGATGGTTCAGTGCCTAGCTGTCTATCAGTCGGTTTGTGGCCTCCTTCAACCCACTTCTTTGCCTGCGCAACATTAAAATCGCTCATCTGCTGCCGCTGTAGATCTGAAAATGGAACTGCAGGAAACGTAGATGTGGCCGACAGCTCTGCGGTTCCAACTAGTATGGTTGCCGTATCATCTAAAGCGTGTGTCAATATATCCCGCCGCAGTTGTGATCCAACCGCCGTGGAAGCAGTCACCCCCTGCAGCAACTGCCCATCGTCCAAGTCTGTACTTACCTCCTGCACCTGCGATTCCTCAGATTGCACAACTGAACTCACCTGTCTACTCAACGCATCAGTATTATAGTTGGATCGGCCGGATCTGTACTTAACAGTGAAGTCAAACTGAGCGAGCTGGGCAGCCCATCTCATTTTCGTAGCATCCAGTTTGGCTGTCTTGAAATATCTGAGCGGATTATTATCCGTATAAACCATGAATTTACTACCTAGCAGATAATCACGGAGTTTGTCAGAAACCGCCCACTTCAGCGCCAGCATCTCCAATTTCATAGAGCTGTATCTGTCCATGTTCTTCTCAGAAGGCCGCAACGACCTAGAAGCATATGCGATCACTACCCTACCATTCGACTGATCCTGAGACAGGACTGCACCCAGTCCTTGAAAGCTAGCATCTGTTTCCAAAATAAATGGCTTAGAGAAATCAGGATAACCAAGGATGGGACTGTTAACAAGACGTGTCTTCAGTGTCTCAAATGCCTCTGTACAAGAACTGTTCCACCTGGAAACAAACGGGGTATCGAATTGTTCAGATGCCGGCAGATTTGACCGTTTGCGGGTAGATTTGCGATGAGCTTGCTTGGTAAGTAAAGCATGCAATGGAGCTGCTATCTGGGAAAACCCGCGGACAAACCGACGGTAATACCCAGCTAAACCAAGAAAGATGCGAAGCTGCTTCTCAGTAGTCGGCTGTTTCCATCCCCTGATCGCTGCCGTCTTTTCTGAATAAGTTGCCACACCTTCTCCTGACACTTGGTGCCCCAGAAATGTTACCTTCCTTTGGAAAAAATGACACTTCCGCAGTTTCATCTTTAAGCCATGCGCTTGCAGACGACTGAACACATACTGTAATCTAGCTATGTGGTCATCAATCGACCTAGAATAAACAAGAATGTCATCCAGGTAAATCAACAGGTTGTCGATATTAGCCTGCGCAAGACAGACCTCCTTCAGTCGTTGGAATGTGCCCGGACTGTTGCAAAGTCCCATCGGCATACGCAGGTACTCGTATAGTCCCCCTGACCCAACACGAAAAGCTGTCTTATGGCGATCCTGTTGATCGATTGGAACCTGATAAAAACCTTGTGCCAAGTCAATCGAGCTAAAGTACTGGGAGTCATGAAGTGCCTCTAGTGCCTCATCTATCCGCGGGAGGGGATAAGCATCTTTAACCGTCTTATCATTCAGCCGCCTATAATCAACACATAACC
>JBEVXV010000735.1:0-5431 GCA_040505915.1 Sedimenticola sp.
AAAAACACCCTCCCTGAGCAGTTAAATGAGTGGCGTGCAGCCATCACTCGACTGGCACATGACAGAGGGGAGTAGCCCATTGGTTTAGATAAGCATCTTAAAAAACGCTTTGCATTATGCGACACAATCACTACACCCACTCATCATAAACCATACATTTCCATTTAAAACAACAAGTTAAATAACTGGCCCACTCCTTGCAACTTCTCCTGGAAACCGCATGGAGTCACCCTTATGTATCGACCGACCAACATCTTTTTTGCACACTACGGGGATGAGTGGATACGTGGCAGTGAACGCTGCCTGCTCGATCTGCTCAAACATATTGACCGTACCCGCTTCCATCCCACTCTCTGGTGCAACAGCGAGACCATGGGCGATGCTGTACGCAAACTGAATATCGCGGCAGAGGTGCGGCCCATGCCCATCCTCTTCGGCTGGCAGGCTCCGCGGTTTGACTTTACGGCTTATGCCAAGTTGATCCGTCACAGCGTGCAGACCATCCGCAAGCAAGAGATCGATCTTATACATGCAAACAGCGGCGCTCCGGTACAGTGGCTTAACCCTGCTGCACGTATCACCCGCACCCCTCTTCTGGCCCATCTTCATGCCCGCTATCCTCTGCGTGACCGCCTCACACTTGGCCTGCACCAAGTCTCTCTGGCTGTTGGTGTCAGCCCGCCGGTAATCGAGCAACTGCATCAGGACGGTATGCCCGAATCACGCACTCGCGTTATCCCCAATGCCATCGACATCGACCATCATAACGCCCAGCCTCCCGTTGATCTGCGTTCACTCCTTAACCTAAAGCCCAACGACTTTGTGATGATCACCGTCGGATCACTGATCCAACGCAAGGGTGTTGATCTGATGATCCACGGGGTGAGGCAGTTAATAAACCAGGGCATACCACTCCACCTGGCAGTCATCGGCGATGGCCCGGAACAAAGCGCGCTGCAGCAGCAGATTGATAACTTCGGCCTGCAGCAGCATATCCATCTATTGGGCGAACGTGATGATGTGCCCTCACTACTGCGCGGCGGTGCCGACCTGTTTCTCTCCGCTGCTCGCGAGGAGGTGTTCGGTCTGGTGCTGGCGGAGGCGGCACTTGCCAGACTGCCGGTTATTGCCCCGTCTGTAGGCGGCATCCCAGGCGTGGTCACTGACGGCATTACAGGAAAACTGTTTAAGCCCGAAAACATCAAGGCGATGAACAGCGCTATCACCACCCTCTACCACTCATCCGACCTGCGCCGGAAGATGGGGCGCTCTGGCCGCCAACAGGTAGCGGAACGGTTCAATGTAAGGCGCTACTGCCACACCTTCGAACAGACCTACCAAACCCTGCTCGCCAGTCCTGCACACCGCATGAACTGGCACCACCACTGGCCAACCGGTCCCGCCCTGAGCCGTGCTCTCGGCATACTGATAAAACAGTGAGGATTTGATGCTATGGCACAACAAAGAAAACTACTGGTACTCGACCCCATCGCCTTCCCCGGCGGTTCCAAGATCGCCACGGAAAATATCCTGCGCTGCATCGATACCACCCAGCTCAAGATCATCGTTATCAGCAGCGACAATCAATCATGGCGGTGGGATGGATTACACAGCGTGCGCCTTCATGAACCCTCCATGCTGGCTAACAAGGAGCAGGGCCTTGCCTATTTTCTGCGTCACTTCATCATCCTGTTAAATCTGCTGTGGTTGCGTATCCGCTTTGGACGTTTTCAGATGGCGCTCGGCGCTTCCGGCCCGGGTGTTGATCTCGCCCTCTATCTGGCACGTCCACTGCTCGGCTGGAAGATCATTCAACTGATCCACGGCCCGGTGGCTCACTCCCGTACCATTGGTCGCTGTCTGAACAACAGCCATCAGACCCATTACCTGCCAACCAGTCACGCCTCACTCCTCTCAGCACTTGAGCGCATCATGTCACCCGCCAAGGCGCAACAAACCCTCCGGGGCAGAGGTTTCCAGGTACTCCATAACGGCCTGCCCGCACATGCCTGGCCCAGCCTCTGCCAGATTGAAAAGCCCGTAGTCTACTGGGCGGCATCACTGCTGAAGTGGAAAGGGCTAGATCATCTGCTGGCGGCCCTCTGCGCCATCCCACCGGAACAGCGGCCCGAGGCCCACATCTGCTATATCCGCCCGAAAGAGACCCGTCTTCCGGTCAGTGAAATAACAACCACTCCGCTCAATATTCATTGGCACGAGAGACCGGAAAACCTGGACGAGATACGTGCCAACAGTAATATCTTTATCTCCACCAGCAAGGCCGAACCCTTCGGCCTCTCCATCCTCGAAGCCATGGCGGCAGGCCACTGTATTCTTATCCCTGCGGATGGGGCCTATTGGGATCATCTGCTGACGGATGGTCACCACTGCATTAAATACCGGCCCGGCGATGCATCTGACCTCAGCACCAAACTACTGGCAATAAGCAGGGACAGCGAGCGGCGCAACCGATTGGGCCAGGCTGCACGCCGGGTGGCGGAGAACTACCGTGCCGAAAAAAACTACGCCAACATCGTGGCAGAGCTGCAGGGCAAATCCATCCCTAAAGTTGCCCAGGTCGGCACCACCACACCGGCCTGAGGATACTCCCATGCCCCCTCTTTCATCCCCCCTGCAACAGACCCTGCTCTACGGCGGCAGCATCGCCCTGATGAAGGGCGTCTCTCTGCTGATGCTGCCGTTTATCGCCCACCACCTCACCACCGAGGCGTTCGGCCGACTGGAGGTATTAAGCAGCTTGGCGATAATCGGCAGCATCCTCGTGGGCATGGGGCTGGAAGATACCCTCTACCGTTTTGCCGGTCAGGAGACCGATAGCCATAAGCGCAAGACCCAGGCAGCACGCATCTTCGGTCTGACGCTGATTATCGGCATCCTCGCCTGGGCCACCGCCTGGCTCATCTCACCCTTTATCGCCCGCTGGATGCCCGGTGATGCCAGCAGCTACGAGGTGTTTCTGGTGCTTTCGCTGCTTGCACTGGAAGGCTGCATCGCCATCCCCCTGGGTTGGCTACGTATGAACGACAGGGCTCCCGCCTTCTTTATCGCTACCACTGGACGGGCACTGCTGCAGGCACTGTTGACACTGCTGCTACTGTTCAATGGCGGTGGAGTCACAGAGATTCTGGAGGCGGGCCTGATTGCCGCCCTGGCCCAGGGTATCTGGCTCGGCCTGGGTCAGCTACGCGATAGCGGTGCTGCTTTCCATCGGCGCAGCTACAAGAAGCTGTTTATCTACAGTCTGCCTATCGTTGCCGGTGGCCTCTGCGCCTTCGCCCTCAACGGGCTGGACCGCTGGATAATTGCCGACCGGATGAGTATCTCCCAAGTGGCGCAATACGGTGTGGCCGCAAAGTTTGCACTGGCCGCCATACTGCTGCTGCAACCCTTCGGCATGTGGTGGTCACCACGCCGCTTCCAGGTACTGGATGGTCCCGACGGCAGCACAGAGGCCGCCCGCTTTGCCAGCATGGGTGTCGCTTTGGCGTTGATCATCACCGTAGTGGTGGGCCTTACCGCGCCCGTACTAATCCACTGGCTGCTTCCAAAGGAGTATGCCCAGGCAGCCAGCTACGCCACCGGACTGACACTGGCCATGGCCTTCAAAGAGTGCAGCGAATTACTTAACATCGGCTGCTTCAGCGGTCGCACCACCCGCGCTCAATTCCTGATCAACCTGGTGGGGGCCATCGCCGGGCTTGTGCTGATGGTACCGCTGATTGAGAGCCACGGCGTATGGGGTGCCGTCACCGCCCTGACCGCTGCACACGCCTTGCGGCTGATACTCTTCTACGGGGTGAGCCAGCACTATCGCCCCCTGCCCTATCCCACTGCACGCCTGGGCGCCCTGCTTATCCTCTGCCTCTTCTGGTTGTATTGCGGTAGCTGGGTGGGTGATGTGTGGCAGAAGCTGGCGCTGGCACTCCTTGCCTCGGTGGTTATGGCCGGCGCCGCACTCATTCTCAAGCTGATTCCACTGCCTCAACGCCCCGTGTATGGCAAGGCCGGTGCCCAATGCACCTAACCCATTACCGTTTGCACCATACCCTGTTGGCCTTCGCTTTCTGCCTGATAATTGCCCTGGCGTGGTGGCTAATACCCCACCCGCTGATCGCTCCCGCCATCGGCCTGTTGCCCCTGGCGATTCTCTTCGTCATCAGGGCACCCGTGCTCATCAGCCTGCTCTTTATGCTCTTCTCCTTCTTCCGGCTGCACGAGGTCTTTCCACAACTCTACAACCTGAAGATCCCCCTGCTTCTCGCCTTGGCTACCCTGGCAACACTGGCCTGGCACAGCCTGTTAAGCCGCAAGATCATCCCCTACGGCAGCCGTGAACTGAACGCATTCGGCGCCTTTTTTCTGCTGGTGACACTTGGCATGGTATTCGCCGCTAATCGTCCAGAGGCGTTCACCTACTGGAGCGCCACCTATGTAAAGATCGGTATCATGATCCCGGTACTGGCGTGGCTGTTACGCGAACCGGCCCACTTCGCCCTGACCCTGCGCCTGATCGCCCTGGCAGGTATCGCGGTAGGTGGTATGGCGCTCTACAACAGCAGCGCCGGGATTGGCCTGGTGGAGGGCACCCGTGTCACCATCGGCCGTGAGTTGGGTTCGGTACTGGGTGACCCCAATGACCTGGCGCTGGTACTGCTGTTTCCCTTCTCATTCGCCCTGGCGCTAAGCCTGACCAAAGGCAGCAACAGACTCGACCGCACACTGGGAATCATCGCCGGGCTGATTCTGATCAGCGCCATCATCGCCACCCAGAGCCGCGGTGGTCTGCTTGGCATCCTCGCGGTATTAGCCGTATTCGGCATCAGACGTATCCAATCGAAGATACTGCTCGGCACCATTGGAGCCATCACCCTGGCCCTACTCTTTCTGCTGGCCGATGTCAGTGAGCGCCAGTCAGGGGGGGCTACCGAAACGGGGCTCGACGAATCGGCCATGGGCAGACTGCACGCCTGGGATGCCGCCTTCGGCATGGCCCTCGACAACCCCCTCACCGGGGTCGGCCTCAACAACTTCTACCTCAACTACTTCTACTACAGCAGCCACTGGGACGGACTCAACCACGCTGTCCACAGCACCTGGTTTGGGGTATTGGGAGAGACAGGCTTTCTAGGCTTGGGGGTGTTTCTGACAATGGTTATTATGGCCCTGCTCTGCAGCAGAAAAACGATCAAAGAGGTACGGGCGCAATGCAGAATCACACCGCTGCCTGCAAGCGTTCACGCCATCGCAGAGGGCAATCAGGCGGGGCTGATCGGATTCTGTATCTCAGGCACCTTTCTGACCCAGGGATTCACCTGGCCACTCTATAGAGCCTGCGCATAAACTAAATTTCCAGCACCTAATGAGTCAATAAAATAACCAACTAATATACTAAGGAATAGCCTGCGAGGAT
>JBEVXV010000736.1:0-7990 GCA_040505915.1 Sedimenticola sp.
CTATTAGAAATTGCCTTCAAAAAGTTTCCTCAACGCCGTGTAGGGTAAAGTGATTTTTTGAGCAGATAGACCGATTTGGCTGCCGGGCTACTTGGCGTGTCACCTATTTATTCATTTAACCCTACAAATTAGCCGTAAGTTTTGTTTTCAGTATTTCCCTTATTTGTATATTAATATGTATTGACAACACGTTGGAATCGTCTCCTTATGAGACGATTCCAAAGTGCTGTCAAAACATATTATTGAACAAATTCTGACGACAATAAGGTTTAATTTGCAAAAGGTGATATTTCTGAACCAATTATTGCTCCCTCTAAGTCGAATTTGTGTAAACGTCGACTTTGGAAAGGTAGTGCAATAACCTGCAGGAGTAATCATATATACCGCTGATCCTGCATGAGAATGGAGAATTGCTTCATGCTCAGACTCGGCTTCAAGAAGAATGCCCACTTGACGTTCTTCACTTTATACTCACGATCGGCTTGCTTCAGTCAGAGTGAATTCCGCATTTTTTCTGGAATTTTCAACTTTTGACGTCTTTCTTTTCTTTCTTTCTTTGCTTGTATTTAACGTCGGGAGTAGTATAGCGGCACTGCAGTGGAACGGTGAACCGTGACGGTGACCCCTGACTTAGATAACGAACAAAGGGTTTGGCCCGAGTTTCCGTGACGTCATAGGGTTGTTCCTACCCTAGGTGTCTGACGGTGACCCTGACCTAGATAACGAACAAAGGGGTTCTCCCGATTTTCCGTGACGTCACGGGTCGTTACTACCCTGGATGTCTATGTTTAGGGCGTAAAACGATATTATTATATTGGTTGCCGACCGCCTTCGTTATATTTAATCGGGGGTGGCGGAAAAATAATGGAATATTACAAAGTTTATTTAAATTACCTTTACTGGTCGGCAGTTTTGAAAACGCGCGTCACATCGTTATCAGTCGTCAGACAGTGAAGTTGTACCAATAATGTTTTTTGTGTTCAAATAGTTTGAAATATAATTATATCGGGACGTGTGTTAAACTTTGGAAGAAAACGGAATATATATTGGGCAGGTGCTACAGTTGGTAAGCAATATTTATATTTGCTAAAATCAAAATCATTTTAGTTCTTGTAAGCTATATAAATCGTAATTTCCAATGTTATAGTCTTTACGTTCAACGTTTAATCCATACCAGATAATTTGGACGCATCTAAGCCATACAATATAAAATACTTCTGATTTCAGTGTGGGAACAGCTCGCATTGCTAATATGAGCAATCTGAACTGCTCCTACATCGTTTTCCAATTTGTCAGAAAAAAATACCTGAGTGCAGAGTGATATCTTTCTTTGCCTTTCATTTTGAAGAGTTCATAATAAATGCTTGTGGAGTAAAAGGTTAAACCCGTCTGTATCCATGTTAAAATCGTATTTTAACTACACCCGTATTCGAATTTAGCGCCGTTAAGGGGCGGTTACTAGCACAGATTATAATGTGTGCACGGTTTATGTATACACACACCTTCACATAAGATAAGCGGTTGGTTGGTACACACAAGGTCATAATGCGTAGTTGTTTGAATTATATCCCATTCGAGTTATACAGCGATGAAAAAAACAAAAAGTGTCGTCTGCCGATTTTTGCGCCAAATCTGGTCTTTGGCGCGCGTATGCAAGGGTGTCCGTGCGTACGACGTTCGTTCAAAATGATGATGATTATGCCATTTTTTTTTAACGTGGCCCCAGACCAATGGTCGGCCACGGTGACACCTAGGTACGTTTTGTCTGGACACAGTGGGTGTGTGAAGTCACAAATTATACTATAGCTAGTATTAATTATATCTCAGCTCATTGACCATGACTGCACACATTGATAGCTCCTCGATACGACAGGTAGACAATATATCACGGGGGCATACCTAGATTGAACCGAACATCCTGTCCTGGTCGTCCTGTGTAGAATCAGTACAAACCAACCGCTGATTAACGTGATAGTGTCAGTTCTGACGAGTAGAACATTCGTATTTGCGCCAATATGTTGCAGAGGTTCGGTATTAGAAGAAAAAAAACACGAATGAACAAAGACTACTGAAGAAAACACGCACGAAGGAAGAAAAAGGAAGGTACGTTTTCATATGTACTATGTCTGCCGCCGGGTAGTTATGGTTTTCAAATATCCTTTATGCGGATAACAAAACATGACCTGAATTATGAATACATCCACATAGCGTAGTATTTGTGGTTACTCGATCGATAAGGGCACGTGACCGACTGACAACAAAGGTGACTGAATTACGTATAAGCGATAAGTACACACGACCCACGTGTTATCGTGAATTCAAAACTTTCTTATTTCTTAATATATATATATGCGAGGATGTATGCAGTCATAAAGAATAGAAATAAAACTACTTGTTAGGGTCCCGCCGAGAAAATTGGGTTTCTGTGAAGGGTTTCTGTGAAGGGTTTCAGCCTGTCCATCCATCCATCCGTCCGTCTGTCTGTTTATTTTTTAACAGTTTTCTCAAATCACCTATAGTTTCTATTCCCCTTCAGCTAATGTCTTCATATTTCACGCGTGCATTCCTTGGGTAACTATGCATGCTTCCACATAGAAAGGACCACCCTCGCCGCTGATATGTCCGTCCGTCTGTCTGTTTATTTATTGAAAATTTTCTATAAGTTTCTCACATCACCTATAAATTTTACTTCCATTCACCTAAAATCATTTACTCCAGATGAGGTCAAGATAAACAATAAATGTATTAGAACCTTTGTGTAACATATTTGTTATCGTAAGAGTTTCTTAAATGAGCCATGGCCCTAGAAAAAATAGGCTGCCAGCGGGGGCCCCAAAGTGTGTCGACAGACCACATTTTCTAGTAATGAATCGTCTCCCATACAACGCGATTTGGTATACCCGGGTAAATAAGTATATTATATTAGCGCATTTACGTGGTGTTCCGTTAAAAGTTCTTGCGATTTGAAATTAAAGTTTTCACATTATATATCAAAAGTATAATTATTTTCTCATTGGCTCGCGAGGAATCGTCCATGCTAGTGTTTTCGCCCGGTCACAACAGAAATATGAAAGAAAATGCAAAAAAAAAAAATGCATTCGTTTTCAGATGTCTACGCTCAGAGACCTTGTTATATCGATGCTAGAGGTGGATACGTCATACAATGAATTTCTCTACTTCTTTACAACCATCGGCGAACTCGATAACATATACGTACAGCATGGACTTGTCATTCTACAAAGACTACAACAGCAACAATTACAGCAGCAACAGCAACACTTACAACAGCAACAGCAACAATTACAACAGCAGCAGCAACAACAACAACAACGGCAGCAGCAACAGCAGCAGCAGCAACAACAACAACGGCAGCAGCAACAGCAGCAACATCAGCAGCAACAGCAGCAGCAACAACAACAACAACGGCAGCAGCAACAGCAGCAACATCAGCAGCAGCAGCAACAAACTCTTAGTGTTACTGAGGACGGGCATGTTAGAATAACACATGATTCACAATTAGGGTCAGCACCTCCGTTACCTGGTACATCTGAAACTGCCAAACCCTACGAGATAATTCATAAAGGGTCACGCGTTTTCGCTAAAAATGCCGCCGTGAACACGACATATCAAGTTAAGTTCGATGATCGATGGAAAGGGCAACGGTTAAGTGAATTGCACACTGAATTGCACAATATGTTTGCCGATGTTCTTTCTGAAGCGAAACGCGCTATATCGGGTGATGATCTGCTAGTTGTTCTCGTGGACCACGAGGCGTTAAATAACAGCATAGTGGTTCCTTTGCAAAATGCCGATCAAGTAGATGCCAACAATGTTATGGGGCACGTTGAAAAAGTTTTGCAAAGTCACGAGTCGCTAGCTCTCAGTGACAGTTTCGATGTTACTGTGGGTACCATTCATATTCCCAAGGGGGCTGGAAGGAAGCATATCACCTGTGTAGATGGGGCTGCAAGCTCACTGATGAACAAAACATCATTTGTATATATCGTGAATGAAGATAGCCTATGCATGGCACGGTCCATCGCCGTCGGTTGGTGTAAATTACATATAGTTCCTACCGATGAATGGAAGGAAATTGCAGTCAACCGTGATGGGCTGAGCAATATTCAGCTTATACTGAAACATAGCAAGCTATCAGAAGCGTGTTACAAAGAGGCCATCAGAAGAGGTGGTGCTTTTCAGGAAGAAATAGCAGTAATGTGTTCTAGAATGGCCGGTGTGCCAACTGAACGACCAGCTACACTGAATGACATATCGGCATTCGAGGACGCTTTGAAGGTCAGAATTTGCGTGTTCTGCGCATCGTTGAATAATAAAATTATCAGAGCGCCCGACAACGATCATTCTGATTGGCCACTATTGTATCTGTATCTAACCGATCACGTAGGCGTAGGTCATTTCAACACCATTGTTTCAATTACGGGCGTTTTGAACTGCGACTTTTTTTGCGAAAAATGTCTAAAACCTTTCAATCACTTCGCGGGTCATAATTGCGACATGTGCTGTATCGTTTGCAAAACTACAAATTGTGTGGTTGATGACACGCAGTTGGATTGTCCCTCCTGTAACATGCATTGCCGTAATACCGCATGTTTTCAAAGGCACAGGGAAATATCCGTACGCAAGAGAAGAGCCTCTAATAGAGCCACTCAGCATTCTGTGTTGTCAGACTGTCAACGTTATTGGCGTTGCTTAGAATGTAAAAAGGTTGTAGATAGGAAAAAGCGTGACGTAGAAAAGAAACCCCACTCCTGCGGAGAATACTATTGCAAAATATGCGATTCTTGGGTAGAACCAGAACACCTGTGTTTTCTAAGAGCCAACAAACCGCAAACAAAAAATCAAAACTACATATTTTTGGATTTCGAAACTTCACAAAACACAAACATACAGTGTACTACCGGTTATACCCCCAGGTCAGGTTGTATCGAGTGTACGCCTAATGAATTATGTTCCAGATGCAAACGATGCACCTCCTGTAAAAATACATATTGCGGACAAGAACGTCATACCCCCAACTTCGCGATCGCTCAGACGGCGTGCGGCGAATGTCTACTAGACAACCCCGTAACACCTCGGTCAAAATGTGAATTTTGCGGCACAAAGTGTGATAAGTGCAAACGTGCGAAGGGGGGAGATAACTCGTCCTGTACAGACTGCGGGTTGCGCGAGGTTAAATTTAGTGGGCCAGATACTGCTGCACACCTATGCAGATGGTTGTTTAGTGCAGAAAACAAAAATGCCACAGTACTAGCTCACAACATGCGCAGTTTTGATGGTATATTCATCCTAGACTATCTACTGCAACAGTCAATGCGACCGAATAAGATAATATACAGCGGTTGCAAGATCATGTATATGGAGGTCCAAAGAGGCCTAAACATTAGAATCTTGGACTCTCTCAATTTTCTACCAATGAAATTGAGTGCCTTGCCGAAGGCTTTTGATTTGGAAGAATTGCAGAAAGGTTATTTTCCCCATCTGTTCAATACATGGGGAAATCAGTCCTATGTGGGTCCGTACCCGGACACACAGTATTACGGTGCCGACTCTATGAATAGAGAAGACAGGGAAGCCTTTTTACAATGGCATAGTCAAAAGCTGGAAGAGGGCGCGGAATTTAATTTCCGCCAAGAGATTGAGGCATATTGTCGTTCAGATGTAGACATACTACGACAAGCGTGTCTGAAATTCAGACAGCTTATGTTGGAAGTGACGGAAAATAAAGTTGACTGTTTTCAACACGTCACAATCGCCTCCACTTGCATGGCTGTCTACAAAACAGTGTTTCTCGAAGAAGAATACTTGGTCAAACTCGAGAAACCTGGCGGTGATGTGACCAAATGGCTCCCAGCTACTTTGAAAGGCGGGGTGTGGAATGTGTACTATGAGTTGAATTGGGTGGAGCTACAGAATCTTGATGGCTATACGATTAAAGCCAAAAAGTTTAAAAGCTCGCCTCTTGCTCAGGTCCCGAGTTCCGGTTATTCTTCTAAAGATAACTACAGCAAAGCGTCCATTGAATGGCTGGAAAACCTGATGGCAAAGTCTAGGCAAGCGGGTAATCCCACAAGCATACGACACGCTCTCAATGGTGGAGAGCACCACATCCCAGCCACGAGATATCGCGTTGACGGCTACTGTCACAGCACCAATACCGTGTACGAATACCACGGCTGCTTATGGCACGGTTGTCCGGTTTGCTACAGTAATGAGAAACGCGCCGCTATGAGACACCCTCGCACTCACCAATCTATGGAAGAACTGTATGCTCTAACGTTGAAAAAGAAAAGGCTCTTGAAACAAATGGGTTATAAATACGTTTGTATCTGGGAACACGAGTTTCTCCAAATGAAGACGCAGGACGTAGAGCTTAGGGCGTTTGTCGATGGTTTAGATGTGCAGGCTAGACTAGATCCCCGTGAATCTTTCTTCGGGGGTCGCACAAATGCATGTAAGCTATACTTCAGCGCGCGTGACGATGAACGGGTGGCATACGTCGACGTAACATCTTTGTACCCTTACGTTAACGCGTATTGTAAGTATCCGGTCGGACACCCCGAGATCATAACGAGTGATTTCCAAGATATCGGTCAATACTTTGGTATCGCCAAAGTGCAGGTTCTACCACCCCGCGGTTTGTACCATCCTGTTCTGCCATATAAATCGCGAGGGAAACTCAAATTTCCACTGTGCCGCACATGCGCAGACAGCGAAAACCTCGTACCTTGCGGTCACAATAGTGATGAGAGGGCAATTACCGGAACGTGGTGTACACCCGAGTTGCGCGTGGCCATTGACAAAGGCTATAAAGTGTTAAAGATTTACGAGATTTACCACTGGGATGAGACAACTTGCTATGATCCTGCCAAAAAGGAAGGTGGTCTTTTCGTTGATTATATTAACACTTTTCTCAAACTGAAACAGGAATCTTCAGGGTACCCCGACTGGTGTTCTACGCCCGCAGACAAAGTGAAGTACGTCAGCGACTATCTTTCGCATCAAGGAATACTACTTGACGAGACGAATATCGAAAAGAATCCGGGTCTTCGTTCTCTCGCCAAGCTGTGCTTGAACAGTTTCTGGGGGAAATTTGGTCAGCGTCTCAACTTAACGCAAACAGAATTCTTTCACGACCAAGAACTGGACAAATTTTATAAGGTCCTCGCGGATCCCCAGAAACGCATGACGAACTTCCATATTGTCAACGAACACACAATTCAACTGGAGTGGGAATATCACTCCGCTCTCGTACCGGAAGACACGAAAACGAATATTTTCGTAGCGTCCTTCACAACCGCCCACGCGAGATTGAAGCTGTACGAACTACTGGACAAACTCCAGGAAAGAGTACTTTACTTCGATACAGACAGCGTGGTCTACTGGTCTAAGCCGGGTGATTATGAACCACCCATAGGCGATTATCTCGGTGATCTGACAGATGAATTAAATGGTGATTATATTACCGAATTTGTCAGTGCAGGCCCCAAGAATTACGCCTACAAGACCAGCAAAGGTACGCAAGTGTGCAAAATCAGAGGGTTCACGTTGAATTACGCTAATTCAAACCTGCTGAATTTAAATACTATGAGGGAAATGGTAAGCAATGTGGACCCCGAAAATGTGCACACATTTTCCAGAAAAAGGAAAGCTACCGATGACCCGAACGAGTCTGTAACGGCAAAAAATGTGGTGACCCTCGTAAATACGCGCAAAATCTGTAGAGACAAAACAAATAATATTGTCTTCAACAGAGAAGAAAAGAAAACATACAGTATCGTTTACACGAAACGCGTAATACAACCTGACCTAGACACACTGCCTTACGGATTTTAAAAAAACAAGTCTATATACATTAATTGCAGAGTTTTTTTTGTCACGCCCGCGTGCTGAAAGCGCGATATAGTCGTCACGTTGGCGTACGTACGTGTGTCCGGACTTACACCTTTTTTTTCATTTTTTTTGTTAATTT
>JBEVXV010000737.1:0-4466 GCA_040505915.1 Sedimenticola sp.
TGAGGGGTCATGGGGCCTAAGCGGAAAACCAGTGCCAGAGGCGCACCACAGCCACGGAGCAAACGATCAACCACAATAATAGATACTGTACAATCTCCTATTGCTACACAATCGCAAAATGCTCGGAGCAAACAATCCAAGTCGCGGCTGTCGTCAACCACAGTAACGGACACTGTACAATCCCCTAATGCTGCACAATCGCAAAGTGCTGTGCAATCGGAGAATTCGGGCCAAGCCGAGCGTACTTCTTTGTCAACAAACGACAGACAAGCGGAAAACGCAGGCCAATCTGTGCAGGGTCAACCACAGTCTTACGGACTTGGTCGAGGTGATATACAGGCCATTACGGAGTCGATCACGCAGACAGTGACTGCTTCGGTGTTGATGAGCTTGAAATCAGCCGGTTTGTTGCCGTCTGACAATATGGGTAATGAAGAGACAGATCGTGTGGGACCAACCATGCTTCCGGGACAGAATTTGACCGAGGAACAACGTACATGTAATACTAGCATTTCACATGTAACTAGTTCAAATGGGGCTGGGAACTCCATTTTCTCCTTGTCATCTTCTCCTGCTGGGCGCGGTGGCTCCATAGACTCTCTTGTCCATACTAATTATTTTGCGGCAGACATTAATGCAGCACGTTCAGGTTTTGTCTCGTCGACTTTACCACTTCACTTCCGGGTTCCCATGAAAACTAAGGAGAAAATATGGACAGGAGAGTTTGTGGAGTTATCCACGTTACAGGATGAAGAGGTGGAGGATATTACTATCAATATTCAGTCAGGGAAAATTTTGACTAGTGCTGCTCCAAAACGGAAGTTTATGTCTATTGAACAATGGACAGATATGTTTCTGATATATTCATCCGTTTATCGTATTAAATATCCTGAACAGTCCCACCAATTGGAGTCATATATGGGGCTTGTGCGAAAAATTTCTAAGGAAGGGGGGGCATGGCTATATTATGACTCCAATTTTCGTAAGATCCGGCTTGCATCTAATTTGCGCTTTGACCAAATAGAGAATGAGCTATATTTGACCGCACTGAGTCGCAAGCAACAATTACAACAGCCGCCCTTTCGTGCAGACAGACAGCCATCCTCATTCAAGGATGGCTTTCGGTCCGCAAATTCCCGGGACAAAGGCAGGGTGTATTCATGCAACAAATACAACAAGGGGTCTGGATGCACAGGCTGTCAATACCCCCATATATGCAACGCTTGTGGAGGGAAGCACCCCTTCCATCGATGCTGGGCAACACACGGTCGCCCCAATGCACAAGGCACCAATCGGCAAGTTCCCGGGCCCATCACCCCTTCGGTACCCAGCGCGGTCACTCCAATCAAGCGAACAACCCCTTCCAACACCGGTGCAGGTGGAGGTGCTAAATAAATATTTGGAGGGTTATAATGGGGCCAAGCGGGAATTCCTCTTAGATGGGTTTGTCAAGGGTTTTCAACTGCAATTCTCGGGGGAGCGTGGTGCGCAGGACAGTCCAAACCTTAAAACTGCTTCAGAAAACCCTGCCGCCATACGGGACAAGTTAGCATCAGAATTAGCAGCCGGCCGTATTGCTGGCCCTTTTGATACAATGCCAATTTCTCAGTTGAAGCTATCACCTTTGGGGATTGTTCCCAAACGCCAGGTAGGACAATTTAGGATGATCCATCATTTATCATACCCACGTGGTAGTGGTTCCTCAGTTAATGACGGGATAGACAAAGAACACACTTTCGTTAATTACGCTAATATTGAGGATGCAATATCGTATGTCAAGCTATTTGGGCGTGGTTCATTCATGGCAAAGACGGACATAAAGTCTGCATTTCGTATTCTCCCAGTCAGACCATCTGACTATGAACTACTTGGGTTTTCTTGGGAGGGCAAATATTACTATGACCGTTGTATTCCTATGGGTTGTGCGTCTAGTTGTGCCATTTTTGAGAATTTCAGCACCGCTTTGGAATGGATAGCCAAACATAAGCTACATTGCACTGGTATTGTTCACATCCTTGATGATTTTTTGTTTATTGAGCCAAGCAAGCGCGAATGTGCAGGATCGTTAAATCGATTTTTGCATTTCTGTCAGGAGGTTGGGGTTCCAATAGCTTCAGAGAAAACATTCCCCCCTAACACTACAATGGAATTTGTTGGTATAACTCTGGACTCACTCCTTATGGAGTCGCGTTTACCACCGGACAAGATATCTAAGGGTTTATCTCTTTTGGAGACATTCCTGACAAGGAAATCTTGCAAGAAAAGAGAATTAGAGTCTTTGATAGGCTTTTTGAATTTCACATGTTCAGTTGTCCTTCCTGGTAGGGCCTTTTTACGAAGACTCATTGCTCTCATTATGGGGGTCGCCCAACCTTTTCACTTTGTAAAGATTTCTGGTGAAGCTAAGGCGGATATGAGAATGTGGTCCGTCTTTATTCGAGAGTTTAATGGCCGGTCAATGTTTCTGAATGATCGTTTTTTGTCCAGTGACACGCTGTCTCTGTACACGGATGCAGCAGCATCGCTAGGTTATGGGGCGGTGTTTGGGTCTTACTGGCTGTACGGCCCGTTTCCAGCTGCATGGCAGACATTCAACATTACATTCCTCGAGTTGTACCCGATAGTACTGTCTGTCAATGTTTGGGGACGTTTATGGAGCAATCATTGTGTGCGTTTCTTTACTGACAATATGGCATTGGTCTACATACTCAATGCAAAGACGTCAAAGGACAGGCAGATCATGAAGCTTGTTCGATCATTGGTTCTAGCTTGTCTGAAGTATAACGTACTATTTGAAAGTTCGCATGTGCCTGGTTGCTCAAATGTGTTGGCAGATCAACTTTCTCGCCTTCAGGTGCAATCATTTCGGCGCCTCAGTCCCAACTGCCGTGCCGAGCCGACTCCGATACCCGACCACTTGTTGCCAGCCAACTTCTTCGATGCTTCGGCAAATTGATGGCAGCAGCATTAGCGCCGTCCACACTTGATACTTATAGAAGGGCGTGGAACAGTTACCAGAAATTTTCGGAAACTTTTCTTAGTATACCGGTGGTGTTACCATTGTCCGTCTCGCAGTTAAGCTTATTCGTCGCATATTTACATCATGATGGATTTGCAACAAAAACTATTTCAACCTACCTATCGGCTATTGGCTATGTCCATAAACTCAATAGTTTTCCAGATCCTGCCACTGACTTTTTGGTGAAAAAGTTGGTGGCTGGAGCTTATCGCTTAAGACCATCGTTTGATGTGCGATTACCAATAACTGTTCCGGTTTTGAATAAACTAAATGAGTCATTATCGCACGTCACTACTTCACTATATGAACAGTACTTATTTCGATCAATGTTTCTGTTGGCATTTTCCGCATTTGCTCGTATAGGAGAGATTACCCTTCATTCATCTGGAAACAGTTGTAAAACTATGCAATTGGCGGACGTGTCGATCATTCACAATCAGTCTGTAGAAGTGACATTTCGTTTTTATAAGCACAATATAAAAGCTGTCCCACACACAGTCTCATTTAGTCATGGCCCTACTACATACTCTGCTGTTCGAGCTTTGGAAACCTATCTAGCTGTCAGAGGCAAGGCTCCTGGCCCTCTGTTTTTGCATCATAATAAAAAACCGGTTACACGTGGTGCTTTTGACCACCTTCTCCATCGGGCTTTAGCCTTTTGCCGCTTGGACAGTTCGCGTTACAAGGGTCACAGTTTCCGCATTGGTGCAGCCACGGTTGCTGCTCAAAATAATTTGTCCGATGCGCAAATTCGAGATTTGGGCAGATGGTCATCGAATGCATTTCGTAGGTACATTAGGTTCCATGTATGACTGTTTCACAGTCCTGATATTTAGCATGCATGCACATATACATAATATGTACTTGCATGTTATGTGTTCGCACATAGTGTTGCAAATGCTGGGTTTCTCGTCTGACAGTATTATGCGATAGCACTTAGCGTTGCAAGTGCTGGGTTTTCTCGTCTGACAGTATTATGCGTTAGCACTTTGCGTTGCAAGTGCTGGGTTTCTCGTCTGACAGTATTATGCGTTGGCACTTAGCGTTGCAAGTGCTGGGTTTCTCGTCTGACAGTATTATGCGTTGGCACTTAGCGTTGCAAGTGCTGGGTTTTTTGTCTGACAAGTAATATGCGTTGTGTATGTCAACATAATATACCATGTACATTTTTCACATTGAGACATGCTCGATTTAACTGTGCATGACACGATGTGCACTTGTCTTGGCTGCGTGCATAGGATCGATATGTGGTAGGCATTGACGTTACATTACCAAGCTTCATATTTTCCTGACTGCCCTCCGTGTTTTTTGTGGGGCAAACCAGCAGTACCGTTGAGTGCGATACTGCTGCTTTTATGGCATATATGCCCCACTTTAAACACTGATGTGCATTGTATGTATTGTCTTATGTACATGTAGATACAAATATTGCTAAGATATTCAATCA
>JBEVXV010000738.1:0-3437 GCA_040505915.1 Sedimenticola sp.
ATCCTATTTATACAACGGTTGCAAAAGCGCCGGGTTCTCCTGTAACGTCCTGACCTGATGCAACCACTGATAGAAATCCATAACCTCAGCCGCCACTTCGGCGATCTCGTTGCCGTTGACAACATCAGCTTCGACCTCAATCCCGGGGAGGTACTCGGCTTTCTCGGCCCCAACGGGGCTGGCAAGTCCACCAGTATGCGCATCATCAGCGGTGGCTTAGCTCCGAGCAGCGGTGAAATAAAAATCAATGGAATCAACCTACTGCAACAACCACTAGCGGCTAAAACCCAGCTCGGCTACCTGCCGGAACAGCCGCCGCTCTACCCGGAGATGAGGGTAGATGAGTACCTCCACTTCTGTGCTCACCTGCGGCGGATCGGGAAAAATGATACCGCTTCCGCCATTAATCGGGTGAAAACGCTCTGTGGATTGGGCGACTCTGGCAGACGGCTGATCGGCAATCTATCCAAGGGCTATCGGCAACGTACCGGTATCGCCCAGGCGATTATTCACCAGCCCAAGGTGGTTATTCTGGACGAACCGACCAGCGGCCTCGACCCCAATCAGATAAGAGAGATACGTGGGCTGATCAAAACCCTGGGGAAGAGCTGCGGTGTCATTCTCTCAACCCACATACTGCCTGAGGTGGAGGCGATCTGTGACCGTGTCCAGATCATCCACCAGGGGCGCCTGGTATTCTCCGAGCGCCTGGATACCCAAGAGAGGGAGAGGCGACAACTGCTGATTACTCTGGAGAACCCTCCCGCAACCGATCAGCTCGCAGCGCTAAGTGGTGTTGAGAAAATCGATGTGCTGGGTGGCGGAGAGTACCGCCTATCTCTGAGCAGCGAGGCCACTGCGGCAACTATCGCCGAACAGTGTGTAAACAACCACTGGGCACTCCATCGACTGAGCGAAGAGGCCGATACCCTTGAACAGATATTTACCCGCCTCACCACCACGGAGGCAAGGTGATGTTTGCTATTGCCGGACGTGAGCTGCGCAGCCTCTTTCTCTCTCCCCTCGCCTGGGTTCTTATTGGGGTGATGCAGTTTATCCTCGCTTGGCTGTTTCTTATTCAGCTTGAAGAGTTTCTCAAGGTTCAGCCCCAACTGGCCACCCTGGAGAGCGCCCCTGGAGTGACCGATCTGGTAACTGCACCCCTGCTGCAGAGTGCCGCTGTCATTCTGATGCTGTTGACGCCACTTCTGAGCATGCGTCTGATGAGTGAGGAGTACCGCAGCGGCACTATCGATCTGCTGCTCTCTGCTCCAATCTCCATGCTGCGTATCCTGCTGGGAAAGTATCTGGCACTACTTGCGATCTATGCGGCCATCCTGACACTCATCGCCATGATGCCACTCTCCCTGCTACTGGGGGGGGCACTCGATATGGGACGACTGGCAGCCGGTCTGCTTGGGCTGAGCCTGCTGCTAGCGGCATTCGCGGCTATTGGCCTGCTGCTCTCCAGCTACACTGATCAGCCAGCGGTGGCGGCAGTAGGCAGTTACGGCTTGCTGTTGTTTCTTTGGGTGATCAATCTCGCAGGCGGAGGAGAGGGGAGTGAACTGTTCGCCTGGCTCTCTCTCTCAAGCCACTATCAGCGCATGCTCAGCGGCCTTATTCACGCTAGCGATATCATCTACTATCTGCTGCTGATCACCAGCTGCCTGTCACTCGCCAACCACCGGCTGGAAAGCCGCCGCACCCTGGGCTGAATGATGGCTACAGAGACCAGGAACAGGATTAAAGAGAAAATAGAGGGTCTCACCTTCTATTTTCTACTTGCCATCGCCGTCGCTTTGGTGGGCTGGCTCAGTCTGCGCCACGACCTCGTATGGGACTGGACCGCCGGTGCCAGAAACAGCCTCACTCCGGTGAGCCAACAGCTGCTGACACGACTTCAGGGTGAACTCAAACTAACCTCATTTGCACCCGACAACCCGGAGCTGCGCAGGCGTATTAAGGAGGTGGTCCAGCGCTATCAACGTCATCACCCAAAGATCAGCCTACTATTCGTCAACCCCGCTCTGGAGCCAAAGCTGACCCGGGATATGGGTATACAGGTAGCGGGTGAGTTACACCTGGAGTATCAGGGGCGTAGTGAAAACCTGCGCTCACTGGATGAGGAGAGTATAAGCAACGCCATACAGCGGTTGATCATTGGCGGAGAGCAGTGGCTGGCCACCATAGAGGGGCATGGCGAACGGCGTTTCAGCGGCCACGCCAATCACGATCTGGGCGCCTTTGGTGACGAGCTAAGGCGTAAGGGGTATCAGATCAAAACTCTGGATCTGGCAACCCAGCCACAGATACCAAGCAACGCACGGCTACTTGTCATTGCTGGCCCCCAGACAGATTACCTGCCAGGGGAGTTGTCACTCATCGATAAACATATCGAAGAGGGGGGTAACCTGCTCTGGCTCACCGACCCGGGTGACCAGCATGGCGTCGATACTCTTCTGGAGAAGAGCGGCCTGACGGTACTGCCCGGTACTATTGTCGATGCCAACACCGGCGACCTGGGACTGGAGAGCCCCACCATTGCGCTGGTCTCACGCTTTCCCGACCATCCGGCTACCAAAAATTTCCGCCTGCTGACACTCTACCCTGAGGCGGCAGCGCTAAAAGTGGAGAATTCAGGTGACTGGCAGGCCACCCCCCTGCTCTCCACCCTGTCACGCAGCTGGAATGAGACCGGCCCGATCAGTGGCGAGGTGACACGCAACCCGGAGCAAGGCGAACGTGCAGGCCCCCTCACCCTCGGCTACGCCTTTACCCGCCCAGGTAGCAAGGCGGAGCAGCGCTTGCTGGTCATCGGTGACGGCGACTTTCTCTCCAACGCCTATCTTGGCAATGGCGGCAACCTCGACCTGGGGCTGAACCTGTTGCGCTGGCTCAGCGGCAATGACCGCCTGCTCAACATTCCCGCCAAAAGTGCCGCCGATTTAAGCCTCACCCTTACGCCCACTATCGGTGCAATTATCGGCTTGGGTTTCCTTTTCCTGCTACCCCTGCTATTTATAACTACAGGCGTGGTCATCGGGTGGCGACGCAGAAGAGGGTAAACCGGATCGATATGGGAAGCCGCAGCATAAAAAACCTGGTTCTACTGGTGCTGGTCATCCTGCTAGGCACACTCGCCTGGTTAAGCCGTGAACAGGAGAAGAGCGATCACCTGCCCCCACTGACAAATATTGACCCCGCCACCATCGAAGTAATTAGCATCAGCAACAACAACGGCCCTGAGTTCACCATGGAGCGTCTCAACGGCAGGTGGAAGATGACCACCCCCTACCGCATCGCTGCCAACCAGCCAAGGATCAATATTCTGCTGGATCTGCTCTCCACCCCAAGCATTGAGCAGCAGCCGTTGCCCCTGGACCGCTTAGGTGAGTTTGGCCTGGAGCAGCCCATGGCCAAAGTGGCGTTCAACA
>JBEVXV010000739.1:0-12204 GCA_040505915.1 Sedimenticola sp.
TCCACAGCACCGAGGGGCAATAGTCACTGTGTTGACTGTTATCCAACTGGCAGTGGCATAACTGTTTTATTACACAACGTTAATGAATTTGCTCGGGTGACAATGTTACATAGCTAATTAATAAAACTATTATTTAAAATATTCTTCACCAAAATATAAAAGTTACATAGATCTGCTGATTGTCGGTAAACAAATCACCATCATTCACTCCAACGTTTCAAGCTTTTCAGAAGTTTATATGTTGGATTCATGAAAACACGTGATGCTAATGTGTTGTTGCGTAATAATGTACAAACAGCATATCTATTTTGAAAATAGGTAAGGACAGAAACAGTATGGAAGATATATAAGAAGCATAGTTTATACAAAAAAACATAGAAGAGACATAATACATCAAACAATATAATTATTTCTTCCAAAATAATCAACCCTTCAAATCACTTCCTATACATACAGAGATTTAGTGTCACTAAACCTTCAGTTTGTAGAATTAATTCAACATTATTACATACATGTAACTTTAGCACAATCCACCTTCAGCCGAGACCAAAGTTTGTTCAAATAAATTCACTAAATACCATTCTATTACACTGCATGTATCTACTTGTGTTATTGTTGGTAGTCATTTATGAATAAAGCATACATAGTTCTTCAACTCCTACATGCGATATATACATGTAGGTCAATCCACAATAAAAAAATTACATTTGTCAATGTTTTTTCCACCTCGCCGGATATTTACCAAACACAACTAAAGAGTAGTGTAGAGTTCAGGATCCAAAGTTATGAAACTTTGCTCAAATCGCAGACTCGGACTCAAGCATGTTGATTTGTTGATACTGAGCGTATGCTCAGGATCAACCAATCAGCTTGCTTGTGTCTGAGTCTGAGATTGATAAACAGTTTTATAACCTCGGCCCCAGATCTATTGGCGAGGCCAAATGTCACGGGATAGTCCAACATGGAAAGGTGTAGGCAAAGTGGGTGGGAGAAAAAGATAAAACTGGTCTCAGCAGAAAACTGTGTTGTTTATGTGTACCAAATATTCCCTTTGATCATAAAAATGATAACATAACATATGGCGCAGAAGTTGTATACAGCCATTGTATATTTTTCGGTATTACACTAGTTGTATATTTTGCACGTGAGACCGACTCACCCTCATTAAATATGCATACTAATTGCGCTAACATTAAGCCAAACCAACGTCGCCGGCGCTTTCCAAACGTTAAATGGCGCCAACGGCTCAGTAACGATGGCACGGCAAAAACATAACGTAATGACGTCACCAAGAGTTACGAGCTGGAATTTAGCCTAAATCAGCGTCAAAATTGCAACATCACATTGTAATCTTCTATTCTCTCTCTCACTCACATTCCTACTGTTTGTCATATGTTTTTCTTTTCACAACTTGCTTTAAACAACCTAAATTAATCCACGAATACGTGTTATCACTCAACTTAGTATGGAAAATATTGTGAACTATGTTTCACGTACTACTCACAAAGTCACGTGATTTAGGAGACGAATTCATATAAGTCGAACGGCTTGTTTTCGAATCCTAGCTTATTTGTATTGTATTATATATTATTACTTGTAATTATTGAAATAAATATTGTTTAAACCAAAATACAAAAATAAATATGTATTTATGGCGACTTTGGCGGCTTGGCCCAGTGAGGTATGGAAGGTCTTCGAGCCAATTCCCACTAAAACTATTTTAGTTTTTACCTAAGAAATCAACGAGTTGACTGAGTCTGCAGACGAGGAATCTTACCAGTGATTGTGCATCTATCTGAATTGTCAATTCATTTATTGTCATTAAAATCAAATGCATAAGACACAGTGCAAGATCCAGCCTGCAGCATTGTTGCAAATTACATTTTGCATTAGCAAAAATACTTTTCTTCGAAATCTGGTGATTTTTTATCATGTTGCTGCTTTCTCGGCGGTTCAGTGGATATAAAACATGCCATGATTGTGTTGATAACTTTGGCGTGAAATAGGAAAGGATACCAGAAATACCCATACTTTGGCCTGATTTTTGGCCAATGGAAAATCTGTCTCTCTCATACAGGGCTGTATAAACCAAAGTTATTTTCCAAACATCCCTAACTTTATACTACTCAACTCTTCAGGTCTCCAGCTTTCCAGTATGGTATGGATTATGGTGACCGATTACAACTTTGGTCACACAGGCATGATTTTGAAACTGACTGTTCATACAATCTGACTCCCCAAAAATAGGCACTTTTCTGAACCAAGGGAGATAATTTTCTGACACATTTCGCGATATCCTGAACGGTAACACTTTTGTAATGCAAATTATCATCATCATCGTTAATGATCATAAAAATTGCCCATCATAAAAATTGCCCTCGTCATCATTACCACTATAGTCCTAATCTTCATAATTATGATCAAAATCAGTCGTCTGACCATTCAAACATTATGTTTTATGCCACTAGTAGGAGACCCTGATAGTGTCCATCACGGAAATGCCCTGCTCCCAGATGCAGCTTTCTTTTGTCCATTTCATGCAGCAATAAACAAATAACGTTGTCTAAATGTGTTTGCAGCAGTTCTACAACCCGATTTATGGCATTTCCAAGTATGCCATATTTGCAACACTACTGGAAGCTTGATCTTGCACTGTGTCATAATACTTGTGCCATGATGAGTATGTAGTATATAACAAAAAAGAGCGCTACCTGTTGCGCTATAATGACAGGTACTCTGCACTGACACAACTTGGGTCATCTCGATATCTATATTGCGCCCACACAAACATTGCATTTTTCAGTGTCTATATATAGCTACAGGTTTTTAGTACACTATTCACCAAGTTTATAATTCAAATTGTCTACAAAGCTGACACTAACAACGATTCTCAAGCGCCAAAAAACTGCAGATAAGCCCACTTAAATCGTCGATTCGATCATGCTGAATGAATATCATCTCTGGAAAGCAAACATGTATCTGTTCCTCTGACCCCGTGATCGCCAATTGATCGGACTCCAACAGTACTTATGCTATTACGTAAGTACCAACTTATCTTTGTTACCGTATTGACCATAATGTATACGGTATATTTTACATCTCATATTTTAAAATGAGGTGACGTGGCAACACTCGCCTCAATTGCATGTTTAATATGCTAGTGCCGTAATGCAACTATCAATATATCTTTTCTGCAGACCAACGAGAATTAGACACAAGTTAGACTCACTGTTTAAATCCCTACTTAGTCCATCAGAATACAATCCGTGTCTGATTCGAGCGGGTGGTGTCAGCGTCAGATATCCCCATATTGGGTAGCCCTCAGCTGTAAACTTCCCAACTGTGCCCCCCCCCCCTCCCACCCCACACATATTTCACCCTCCCGGATGGACCTTTCTTTTGATGATTATTACCCGCAAATTGCTCCATGTATCGGAAATCCGAAGGGTTTCAACTTGTCGTAGCCATCTACGTGTATCAAGTAGTTGGGCCCTTTATTGTCATATACCCTCCGGCTGAAATTGTGTCTTCTTCTTGCAGCGACACCATCTGGATCGTGATAACGTTGCAGTTCAGACACCAATTGTCTGAAGATAAAAGAAGCTGTACATGTATGCATGCAAAATCTCCGTTGAATCCATCAACAATTTACAGACATAAGTAGTTACACACTTCACTGCAAATTTTGTAAAAACTGTAACATACTTGTCGCCTCAGGATGACTTCTGATCTTGTTAAAGTAAGGTATGGATATTTCAAAAAGCTGGTACACACTTGCCAGATCTTGGCAATTTTCCGCCATTTTGAAATCAAACATGGCCGCCATCCCAGGTAAATTGTTCAAGATATATTAATAACTAAGCCAGTTATAAACATAATTCCAGCGGCTATACCCGCTATATCGATGACAGGCTATCGGTTAGTAATGACGAGAATACGATATTATGGCCGCCATCTTGGATTTCAAAATGGGCGCCATTTTTAACATTGTTTTCTTATTATTTTACTAGCGAACTCCGATTTACGCTGAGAAGTTGCCCATTTCAATTGCGATTATTGTTGAAATGTAATTTTGGAACCTAATTATGTTGGTTATGTGTACCAAAGACGTAATTTTCAACCGTTTTGAAATTCAAGATGGCAGCCCTTCCGGGAATACAATTGTATTTCTCGGTGGCGAAACCAACTATAAACATAATTACAGCGGGAAGTATACCCACTATACCAATGACTGGCTATCGACTGGCAATGACTAGAACGCACCGTTATGGCAGCTATTTTGCATTTCAAAATGGCCGCTAGTTTCGACATATTTCCCTGAATATAATTGTACAAGTTAAGTCCCATATATTTCCATGTTACCAGTAGTATGCTCCTTAAATATTTTGTTGTTCACCAGAAATGTGAAACATGTCCTGAAAATTTGTGTGAAAACTGTTTAGGACTATTCTGTTTGATTGCGACGAGCACCAACCACCTGGCCCATGCACATGGTACATACATGTCTGTCCATGCCCATATGTACATGATCAAGTTAAATCACATACCTTTCCATGGTTCATACAATTATACTAGGTTTCATAATATGTATGTCCATGGTCCATATCAAACTCACATATCTACATATCCGTGGTACATATCCATGGTACATATCAACATGTCAAGAGCCATGTCTATATTTCTATGTTTCATATATACAGGGTCCGTGTATACGCGCGCAATGTCCATATCAACCAGGCCAGAGTCAATTATATACGTATAAGTGTATAGTGTGCATGATCCAAATCAGCATGTCGATGGTCCATATATTCTTGGTCAGGTCCCTGTATGGTTACAGTCCATGTCTATATATAACTGGATACCTCTCCATGGTGCATAACAACCGGCACATGGGCCATACCATGCTTCATATCAACCTTTCCATGTCAATAGCTACCTCCACAGTTTCTATATTTCTACAATGAATGTCCATATCTACAAACCCAGTATCCATATAGACTTGCACAGGGCCAATGTCAACCTGTCCATGATTCATGACATATTATTGTCAATGAATCGTATATTATGCACAGGATCCATATATATATCGACATGAACCAGTCGCGGTGGGTTAGTGGTTAAGGGATATGCCTCGCAAATGGGAGATTCGAGTCTCCATCATGGCTTGCACACTAGAGTACGGTAAACGAACAATGTCCAATAAATTTCACTCATGCGTCCGTTTAATTCCAATACAATCCCAATTCCATTCCATATATACGAGGTGTGCGTATATTAGCTACAGGAAACATGCGCGAACTCAGATATACTTGTTGAAACTACGGTATTCTACGACGGTAGCCGTCTTGTTATTTAAAATGGTTAAAAATACACGTCATCGGTACACGTGACCAGCCTTGTTAACTGCCTAAGTCACGTTTCAGCAATAATGAAAATCAGTCGAGCGTTTTTTTTTATTTCCGATTAGCATTACAACAACATGCATGTAATCAGAAAACCATGCCAAAGATAACGACCATTTTGAAATCCAAGATGGCGACCATAATATCGTGTGCTAGTAATTATAACTAAAATGTGCATATTTATACTACTGAATAAGCGTAATGTGTATGTAATAAATACATAAGGGGGTATGATGTGACTGCCAACATTTTGTGTTTACCTTGGAACAATGAGACCATGTCTGGACAAAAGCCTATTGGTCATAGCGCGATACCCGAGGGATGATCCGCTACCTTGCAGCTCATGCTGAAAATATATACACAATGTACGTTGGTAGTATTCCATGCAACAATTGTTTACCCAACTCCTCAAATAATGTTAAGGAGCACCAAATGTAAATATTTATTTACACTAAGTGGACAAAAGTACATCTTCCATGTCAAAGAGACAGTCTCGCATATTAGCGCTCAGATGGTTAATGTGTGGTATTAAACACAGGGTGACGTCACGGGGCTTAGATGGAGAATAATTACATGATTTTAGCTTAAATACCCTTCTAGACAATTGAAAGAAGTGATGGACAAGTATCAATTATACCATCAAAGTATTAGTAGGCTCCTACATTATTAGGAAATAGTTGGAAAACAATTTACGAATGTTCCTGTATAACATACCAATGTGTAAACATAAATGTGGATGTAAAACAATTCACACATGGTTGTTTTCAAAAATCAAACGTGATATTTGGTATAAATTTGCGGCCATTTTGGCGGCCATTTTGTTTTTTTCTCCATGTGAGACTTTCGCAAACACAATATAATGTATGAACCTTCATTGCTGGGTTTAGTATTAATAGTTTTTACATTTTAAATAGTGCCGAAACACAACAAAAAACAAAATTATATACTGTCATATATCTTAGATCCAAAAGATGGCGGCCATCTAGGAAAATCTACCACTTTTGAAATGTCCACCCTCGCGATTCTTGCCAGGGAGATATTGGAGATGAATAATACAAAGTTAAATGCTCTGTTGTTCTTTGTCACACAGAAACCCCCTGGGCTCCAGGACTAAATGGCATCATCACCGGGCATGCATTCCAATCCTCGATCAGAGCCTGACAGCTGAGCAGCATTTGTTGGTGGGGGACGGCTAATTCTCACTCAGCTGTTCAACTCATCCAGAAGTGTATTCAGTGGGTGACATGGCGGGCTAATTCATTACGTCAATTCCATTTGCCGTAATATGTCTATTGAAAGTCAAGCAGTGTGTGCACTAACCTTGTCCTGTTGATGACGTTGCATGTAGGACAGAACGGGAACGAGCACATTATCTCTGAGCACATTCACGTTGCCTACTACAAATACGAGTTTTGTCGAACACTACCGATACCCCATCTAATGCAGAACAAGTACGTGTCATGATATCGCTACCTTGACATCGCCAAACTCTCTTCCGGCTATCAACAGACGGTGCTTACATTGAATGTTGACCCATCTGAAAATAACATGCCGCAACATGGTTTCTTGGTCCATATTAAATCAGTAAATGTGCCCTTGCCGATTGTGACTTTTTATTTTGAGGGTCACGATACATACATATTGCGCATGCACCCATTTATCAAAATAAAGTTAAGAATTTTCGACATCTCGTGTGAAAATGAATTAAATGAATGAATTTAAACAATCTTGAAAAGTGTGTGTCATTGTGATGTATAGTTTTTTAATAACGCTATCATCAACCCCATGTAACCTTTCTTTTCCACTTTATAATATTATTTTGTCTTACGCTCCTCCCCTAGCCACTAAACCATAGATATTATCTCGGACTGGCGGACACTCGGATGAACAGTTCAAACAAAATACGATCTGATCATATAGTATCAGATATAGGTGTATGCGTTTCTCTCTTTGTGGTGGGGTATGGCGGGGAACGAGGGGGTAGGTGTGTATATCAATATCTACTAATATTATATGGATACATGTAAGCTAACAAGTGTGAAATGAGTCTACTCACTTGCAAGGCATTCTCGACTTCATTCCCAACTGTCAATAAGTGGTGTCGTCGGAGACCCAGCGTACGCAATATTCTGTTCAGCTGCCTCAAGCTTCATTAAAATAACATACACCATAATGATGGTCACGTCATAACAATGCAGACTGAAACCGGTTGGGTGATAATATTAAGATATTATTTTTACTATATGTGCGTGTAATAAATTGTATGATATTATAATCGTAAATGACAACAACAAACATTCATTTCTTTTAAATAATAATTGCAGATATTGGTGGATGATTATATCGTATTTACATAATTACAGAATTCGAGCGAAAAAAGCAAATTTGATTGTTGTTGTCTTTTAAGAATAAGAAAGACATCCACTGTGTTTCATAAACATGCACATCATGTACATGTTCTGTGGTCAAATACATGTAGAAACTAAACATTAAAGATATTCCACTCCACATGCAAAAGCAAATGGCGTAAATTACAACATGTGTGTTTTTTAATTGTCCGTGATGCAGACCATTAATACTAATCAAATGCACCATTTTAGTCTGTCAAATTCCATCGAGTTTAGCCAGTATTCCGAAAAGTTCAAAGGCCGAAGCAAATGGCGTAAACTCAAAAGCAAATGGAGTAAATTCACAATATTGTGATTTTCGTGAGATTCAGCAAGATAATTACTGTCAACCAACTCAGTTGGCACTGTAGAAGTGTAATGCACTTGCTAAATGCACACTCGGTCACAAATGATAGTAAAAATTTAACGTGAATATTTCGGAAATATGTAAAATGGAAAGCAAATGGCGAATGTTGACAGTGTCTTAAGACACTGTCAATTAATTAATTAATAATAAATAAATTCAAGTTTACAATTTTGAAACCGGTTCTAATAGTTTCATAATTAATTACTTATTTATTTCAGACGATAATATTTTTACGCCATTTGCTTTTGCAAGTGGAGTGGATTAGCTTTCAAGTATTCACCTTAGTGTAATCCCATGTCTGTTGAACAGAATAAGAATAATTTCTCCATAAGTATACCCGGCGAAGAAATACTCTCGTATCAACTCTTCTCTTATCAGTGAGTTAAGGGTTAAAATATTCTTATAAATTTAATTGAGAAGGGACATCATAAGCAACTAGAAGTCCAGTCAGCCTACCCCAAAACATAGCCCAACCTCAACATAATTGCAACATAAGGTGTTTAACTGCCATACATTTTTGGGAGGACTGTATAACAGCACACTAACAGTCGACAAAATTGACACAGGGGAAATACGCCTAATTTGTATAACTCCAAGATGGCCGCCATAAACAAACGCGTTGTGCTAATTGTATCATATATTGAGTTCTAGACCACATTTTGCTATTATTTCACAAGTAGGTTTCTCCCTCATTTGCATTAATTCAAAATGGCCGCCAAAATATCATATTTTTGCCGGATTTGCTGACAAATTATTACATGGAAAAAATACAAGCAATTGTAAATTAGTATTTACTCGCTTTAAAAACGTGATTTGTTAATAAATAAACGTGTAAATATGGCCCTTGTGCATGTTAATATGGACCATATACCGATAGACATGGACACATACGTGTACATATACACCCTATATACATACATCCATGCATACCCTATATGGTAAGATATGGTCCATGCAATGGTATATATACACTTCAGATGGATATATATGGACATAGAAGGGTAGATATGGACCAACTGTTACAGGTAATATGGACCATATACTGATATCTATTGACACCAGACAGATCGATATAGAGCATAGACACAGCAGGTAGTGGTGGCCATTTTATATTCGCATAGGCTACACCATTTATGGACAACGGCATCTCGTTTGCATTACATTGAAAGGTTGTCAATAATATTAAATAGTTTACTACATAATCAGGGCACACAGTTTTTGCAAACATTTATGGTGAGATTTAACCAGGTCCACGGCAAAGTAAACCACGTTTCTCATTGTGTCGACGAGCTCCAATACAAAATATGTAGTTTTTATTATACATATTAACCGCCTCTACCAGAAAACAACATGCAAGCTCCAGCGAGCGTATAATTGTATATGGAAGCGGTAGGTACAAACATGTAATGGGTAGAATAATTATTTTATCGCATCCATATGTACATGTATTGCCCACGTCGCCAAATATAGTGGAAACAAAATCACGACATGTGCCAAAGATGTGATAATTATATTTGGCATACATCTTGCTTTGGTGCATAGGGTGAAATTATTCAAGATTATCCAAATTATGTTGTGTTCCCCACAAACACGATTCAAAATTATAAATAAATTATTATGCACCTTCTGAGTTCTTAATATTATGAATACGTATATATTGCCGGCCATCTGTTCTGTTCTGTTCTTCTTAGAGTCCCGCCGTTGAATTTTCGGCGAACCACCAAACTGGTGTAGGTCGGTATTATTGCGATAAATCTTATGATATTTAATCTTGGATATTTTGCATGTGTTCCGGTTGCTATATTTTTTACAGCCGATGATTTTTGCAATCTATACATCATATGGTCTCACCATAAACATGTGGTACTTTTGTCCTGCGTGTAACGAGTTTGCTTCTTTTTTTGGTTTTAGAGCATTTTGGTCAATATATATGAATTGCAATGTTATATGTCAACCATTATGGCGGCCATCTCGAAAGTTATTTTATCCTGTAAATCTGCAAAAAATAATAGCAGTTGATAGTAATTGATTTCTGCATCTCAAAGAGCTAATCATATGCACAAAACGTATACGACATACTATTATAGCGCCGGTCAATGTATCATATTTACGTAAATTTTGGCGGCCATCTTGGATTAGTATCACTTGAATTGTGAACCACGATATCTCACAGTGCCTAAAAAGGTATGTGGAAGGTAAGTTACATTGTCGGTATACTGTACACGTCTATATATGTATAATTCGCTGACCGGAAGTGAAAATACGACTGCGCATGCGCAAAGGCAAATAAGCCAAGGTGGTTCTATAGTCTATTGTGATCAGTATATAAAACCCCTACGCGTGTGCCAACTTTCAAGCTTGCACCCGGATGTGCACAATCAGCCTAAAATTGGCGCATTGACGCTGGGCTACACAGATCAAACTATTTTGGCATATACCCCTATGCACTACAGTGTGTCTAATAAACATTTACATTTCGCGAAATAGTTCCTAATTTTTTAATTGTTAATTGTTTAGTCATAAACTGTTCTATAAATTGTAACTTCATTGTCGTTCATCGGCAATCTATCACATAAATTTGACATTTTAATATTGACCTTGACCTCATTAAATTTCAAAAGAATGTGGATGTCTCACTAAGTTAAAAAATTGTTATCAGACTACTAGTCTGTAAATGTAAATGTACCAAATGTATCAAAGTATCAGAGATATCTGAGTATATCCTTAACTTTGTATATTACAAAATATGGAGGTCATCTTGGACGCCATCTTGGATTTCAGGGTCACCGCTACATATGAAAACTAGAAGGGTCGGTAAAACCGACAAATGCTCCCCGACGAAGCTTTGATAGTTAAAACATATATAAGTAAATGAAACACTGTAAAGCAAATGCTTACACAAACATGTGCTTTGACCTTGACCTTGGCCACTGTTACAGGATGGGTATACCACAACATGAATATGTGGAGGGTGGTTAGCATGCATACCAAGTATGAAGTAAATACCTCATGGCCGGTTGTAGAAATATAAGTTACATGTTGTACTTATACATCGATGTTAAAGTGTAGTGACCTTGACATTGGTCATCGGGGCAACATGAATATACGGATGGTTGTCAATATGTATACCAAGTATCAAGTTAATACCTGTAGGGGTTCCAGAAATATAAGTTATATAAAAACTTTAACGATTTTTTTTAGCAACATCTCTAAGTCCTGTGACCTTGACCTTGAGCACGGGGGTAGCATGGGTATACTGCATAATGAATATATGGATGGTGGGCAATATGTACACAAAGTATCAAGTTAATCACTTGAGGAGTTCCAGAAATATATCATGTTTAAAAACTTTAAAGCAAATGTTGAGCAAATGTTCTAAGTCATGTGCCCTTAACTTTGGGCAAGGGGGTAGCATGGGTATGCGTTGAACTCGCAATTGATTGTAGTTTGCGAAATAAATATGTCTGCGAAAATCCCACATGGGGGGTTTCCATTTCTGGCCTGTGGACTATCTACAGAATATTTACAGATCAATGAATGAACTTCTCTACATCAAACAGCAATTTTAAATTAAATAAACAGTCCATCTGAACAAAACAATTCACCACAGTTTTCAAAACCACAAAATAACTCATAAAGATTATTGAGCATTTCACCATTGATCACCAAGTTAAAATTTACACAGCTGGATGGGTAAAGGGAAGGAACTGTTGATTGCAGGTAATTTATTGTGGTCATTGTGCACAATCAATGCATGATTCATACAATACATGTAGGTCGAATGGTGTAGTACATTTTACCAGACTAAATGTATATACGTGAACCGCATTAAAAGGATATTAATCTGTTGTGTTGCTGATGAACTCAGTGATGAATAAAATGACATCTTGTATGTACAGTAAACACGTCATTTGCGCATGCTCAGCGGAAGACGCAAATCTCAGAACGAGGTTGTCGCATTGTCGCCTCGCTATTAGCGACCCGCTATTAGCGAGTTGTCGCCCCGCTATTAGCGACCCGCTATTAGCGACCTTTCGCATTGTCGACC
>JBEVXV010000740.1:0-13872 GCA_040505915.1 Sedimenticola sp.
AGAACCCCTCGTGCCGGTTCATCCCCGCAGGTGCGGGGAACACAAAAACAATCACGACTAATTGCGCCTAATGGACGGTTCATCCCCGCAGGTGCGGGGAACACAGCTGCCCAGTTATGCGTTTTAAGCGCCATGGCGGTTCATCCCCGCAGGTGCGGGGAACACTCTAAATCCATTTAGTTGATTTGGCAGATATTTTCCTGGGTAAAGAAATCTACCAAGGTAATTCGTATTCTGCCAAAATTTTCCAAATTGTTAAAGAGCGGTCTAATTATCTTTCTCCAGTGGGGCAAATTCGACTAGGCGAATGCCATCGTAGTCTACAGGCATCCGTCTGTTTTCCCCCAGGGTTTTGAAATCGTAACCGGACTCAGTGCTGGTGCTCCACGCCATTACAGCATTGCCATCTTCTAGGCCCTCTTCTACTTGGCACCAGATAAAATCGCGCAGTTTGGCCGAGGGGTTGCCAACATAGACACCCGCACGGATCTCAATCAACCAGACTCCCAGCCTGCCTCTGAGTCGGGGTGGTACGTTCTCAGTTGCGATGACCAGCATCACCGATACCTTTCTCTTCAGGGATGGCTATAGGCAGTGCATCGTCAGGGGGTTTGGGTGGCTCCAGTTCACCCGCTGCGAGCACCTCTTGAATGGTCGGGATGATTTTCCCCAGTAGTTTTGTTTGTCGAAAGAGATCGCGGCAGCCGAGCCTCACTTTCCGCTCGGGTTGGAAGGGTTCTTTTGATGCGATCTGAAATGCCAAGGGAACTACGGTGTCAAATTTGAAAATGTCGGCAATATCGTAGATGAATGAGAGGGGTTTTCCTGTGTGGATAAACCCGACTGCCGGTGCATAGCCTGCTGCCAGTACGGCGGCTTCTGTTATTCCGTAGAGGCAGGCCGTTGCAGCGCTAAGGCAGAGGTTAGGGAGATCGCTGGTGTCCCAGTCGCTGGGATTATAGTTGCGGCCTTTCCATTTGACCCCGTGTCGCTTTGCCAGCATCTGATAGATTTTTCTGACTCTTGCTCCTTCGATACCACGCAACTGTTCAACACTTCGTCGCTCCGGTGATTTTTCACCAAATCGCAGCTCATACATTTTACGAACAACTTTTAGTCTTGCCTGTTCATCCAGTGCGAGCTTGGCCTGATAGAGCAATCGATCGGAGCGAGCGCCCCCAGGTTGCCCAGAAGCATAGAGGCGAACACCTGCCTCGCCTACCCAGGTGAGCAGTGTCCCGACACGGGCTGCAAGTGCTACTGCACGGTGCGAAACACGGGTGCCGGGTTCAAGCATGAGGCAGGCGATGCTGCCAACGGGGATGTGTGTGCGGATGCCTGTTTTGTCGATAACGACAAAGGAGCCGTCAAGCACATCAATTTCACCCTTTTCAATAAAAAGCATGGAGATCCTTTCCTTCATGGCTATGGGTTTGAGTGGGGGTAGCATGGGTGAGTTTTATCCTGTGACCAGCTCGACGACTTTTATGCAGAAATAGATCACCGATGTAGCAATGAGCATGTATATGAAAGTTAGCGTTAAAGATTCGATGAGGTAGTAGATAAAACCACCCAGCACTATTCCAATCAAAAGGCCACCGAAGACACCCCAGAAGCCGGGTGCAAGCTGATAGCCCGCAAAGGCGCTTGTCAGCACAGTGATGAGACCAATAAGTACCGCTACAGAGTAGATCATTAAATCAAGCGGTGAAGTATCATAATCAACCATGATGTCTGTGTGTGCTACTCCAGTAGTGTGAAGTGTCGGTTTTTGGCGGCTTTTTTATCAAAGGTGTAGGTCGTTCTGCAGCTATGGGTACTGTTAAGTTTGCCTATCAGGTAGTCGGAGAAGTCTGCAGTACCTGCTTGATACTCACGGAGTGCAGCCCAGGACTCTTCTCTCTGGGCAACCGACAGCTCGGAAGAGGTGAGTAGTTGTTGCAGAACCTGGATAGTGACGTGCTTTTTATATTGGTAACCCCTGCTGAGTACCCATAGCAACTCGCACAGGACAATAGAGCTAATATATCCCGGTGTCTCGGCACTGCAGTACTCTTCTATTAGTATCGTGGCCTGTGCGGCCTGTTCTGGGTCATCCTGAACGATATAGCGCACCAGAATATTGGTATCGAGACCGATCATCCACCTTTCCTGTTTCGAATTGCGTCATCCATCTCTTCAAGGCTGAGAGCCTTTTTCGGTGGGGGAACCATGCCTTTGAGTTTTTTTACGCTGGAAGTGACTGGGATAATTTCAAGACGGCCCTGCTCATCGAGAAAAAACTCCACTTTGTCCCCGGTATGCAGGTGTAGCCGGTTCCTGATCTCTTTAGGAATGGTTAGCTGGCCTTTGCTGCTGATGGTTGCAATCATGGAATCTTACCTTTTTAAGAAAGTCTTACTTAGTTGTAAGTCTAGCACATAGGCTAAATTCGGCGTACCAGCAGAAGGCCGAAGCCAAAAGCTTTAGCAGGCCCCAGCCCCGTGTTTAACAGCTGTGTAAATATCATTGGGTCAGTCACCTGTAGCATGCCTTCGAAATCGAGGCTGCTGTGTTGGATCGGCTTATTTCCCCTCTTTTTCTGGCTACTTTGTAGTTGATAGCCATCAACCCGGACGCTCTCCATATGAGCTCCGTGACGGGAAAGGCGTTCGCTAAGCCAGTTTTCTCCCTCTTCTTGTATTAGTTCCGATAGGTGGGGGCGTTGGTTAATGGGAGTGTTCTGCCAGTCCTGACGTTTTTTGGCATCCATAATGATGTCATGGCGGCTCGATTTTCCATGAGAGTTTTTACGAGTGACAACCGGATTAGCCCGTAGCTGGAAGGCGAGTTGTTGGCCACTATGTAGTTGTGGTCGGTACTCTTTGGTTTCTACCTGCCAGATTGCAGCGTCAGGCACGGGTTGGCGTTTGGAGAGGAGGAGGTAATGTGGTACTCCGTTTTTCTGTTCAGCACGAAACAGAAAATCACGAGAGGCATTGGGATCGTGAGGAAAAAGTTGCCAGATGAGCTGGTGCTCACGGTAGGTGGTAGAATTATCGAACTGCTGTGCAAGGCAGGTTGGATCTGCATCTGGTCGCAAGCGGATTTGGCTTATGTACATCAGTTTTCCTCCGTGACTGATATGGCAGCGTAGTGTTCGTTTCGATTGTCAAATTGCCAGCGTTTGCGGCTGCGTAGGCGGTCACGACGCGGGTAGATCATCTCTGGCTGCATACCGGGTGCTGGCTCCTCCTCTTCCCAGTAGAAGCGAATCAGTTCAGGTCGAGCGATACCACTACCATAGGATTTACTCTCACGAGTGATTTCGCTGAGTTGTGAAAGCGTGTCAGGAAAAGAGTTAAAAGCAGCATTGAGGCTGTCGGCAGAGATGATCTGTGGGGCAAGTGGGAGTGCCAGGGGGCAGGATTTTCGCCCCAAGTAGAGTGGCAGAGCAGGGTGCCGTAGAGCACTCTTTATTTTATCTAAAGTGATATCTGCACCTACCAACAGACTGAGTGCGATAGTGGCCGCTGTGTCGGTGCGGTAGTCTCGCTGGGAGAGAGTGGTATGCAGCTTGTCAGTATTGAGTTCATCTCTGCGTGTGTAATGCCGTACTTTGTGCTGTTGTGGTGGTACTTGTGTAGTGTGATAGTCCCGCAGAAGTTCACCAGTGGAATCCAGGCGAACGGCGATACGGCAACTGCTGTCGAGTGTCAGTAGTTGCTTTTCGTCATCCCTGGTAACTCCCAACGCGGCCGCCACCAGACCCAACACGGCGGTGCGGGTGGGGTGACTGTGGCTAGGTCGGAACTCCCCCACGGCCGTGTCGCCCCAGGCCGCCATGGGGCCGTAGAGGTTGAATAGCAGATAATCAGTCATTGTTTACTCCCCGGTGGCGTAGGCGATGATTGCTTGCAGGCTTCCTTCGCCGCTGACGGCATTCATGCGCCCCGGATTTTCGATGCCATCACCATAGACCAAATCCATTCGCTCACGGGTCTGCTCCAGGGCATTGATGGTATGGTTCAGTAAATCCTGTCCACCTACCGGTTTGAGAAAGGCTACAGAGAGTGAGCGTGGTTGCTGGTTACCTTTTTCACAGAGAATGTAGGAGGCCCGTGCGCGAGAGGCAAAGCTGTTTTGTTTGCCGCTAGGTGCGACGGTGGCAGCGGCTTCGATCAGCGCAGCCAGTGTTTTGTCTGTCAGTGCACTATCATTCGAGAGGTTCTTCTTGAGCAGTTCTCTGTCGATGCAGATGTACTGGTAGAAGAGCCCTGCCGCAAACTCAGTCTCACCCATATGACCTGCGCCCATGTCCTCCTCGCCATTATTGAGATCGTCTACAGCAGTGAAGAAATCATCCTCCACGGTGACCTTATGCACGCTGATGGCGTGGGCTACTTGGGCAGCGGCTTCGGTGTTGTACTTGGGGCTGGAGGCGAGCATGCGACCGAATAGTGCGATATCGGCGGCGGTGTGCTTTTTGCGTAGCAGTTCGAGTTGCTTGGGGGTGGGTGCTTCCGTCGAGTTGGCTAGTTCACTCACCAGCGAGTTGATAGCCGTCTGCTCTTCAGGGCTGAAGTGGGCGAGTTGCTCTATCTCGATCTCAGTCATCAGTGCAGCTGTTTTCTCTGGCTCCTCCATCTTCTTGACAGCAGCCTGCTCTTTTTTCGAAAGACTTTTTAGTTTTCCGAAGACATTAGCAATGAGTTTGGTCCACTCCATCGCCTGCTTATTGGATACGCCTTTGTCTATTAGTGACAGGTAGATTTTTTCCCCCATCGCCTTTGTGCGGATGCCCACGTGACCGCTGAGGGCTTGCTCAAAACTATCTGAGGTGCGCCATGCACGTTTCAGACTTTGAGATGAGACTCGCAGACGGTTGGCACCACCCATCATGGCGGTTTTGGGTCGGCCCAGGTCGTCCCGGTTGAGGTTGGCGGGTGGATAGGCGGTGAGCAGGTGAAGCTGTACGAATCTGGACATAATCTCTTCCTTGTTCATTAGGTGTTTATTCTCTTGGCTAAAAGCTGGATCTACAGGGCTATTTATTCAGGGGTGTTGGGGAAGTAGTCAAAGGCCCAGGCCTTACGGACATTGTCACCCCAGTAGAAAATAGAACTGATTAAATCTTGCAAATTGGCCTTGTGGTCAAGCATCCGCAGAATACGGATCATTGCGCCGTAGAGGTCGTTCGGGTCTCGCTGCAGTAGGCGGCGGAAGCGTAACTCACTGACGATGGGAGGGCTCCCAGCCATCTGATAGGCGAGCTTCTGTGTGGTGGTGTGTCGCACATGGGCAAGCAGTCCGACCACGCGAGCCAGCTGTTGCTGCTCTTGCGGTTCCGGTTTTAATCTCTGGCAAAGTCGTTGGAAGGCGGGGTGAAAAATCACCGCATCGGGGGTACCACAGCGGCGTAGTTCAGCCCGGATACCTTTGTTGTTTTCCAGCCCTTGCCACCACTGGATAAGTATTTCGGTGGCAGTTGACTCTTTGTTCAGTGCGAGGCTCATGCGGCTTTCTCCTTTTTGTTTGGCAGGCCTAGAATGGTTGTTCTTAGTTTCTTTCCGTGTAGCCAGTTATTAAGTTTGCGGTATGCTTGGGCAATACGTCGCGGATTGACTGTTGCGAAATCACCACGGCAGGTCCAGTGGTCAAAGAGGGCCAATGATGCCTTTTTCAAAGAACCATGCCATAGCTCCAGTAGCGCCTTTCCATCCTCTCCCTTATCCAGTTGTTCTTTGAGCTGCTTTAGGCTGGTGTAGAAATCACTTTCAGTGTGGCTAAAGAAGGACTCGATCAGAAAGGCGGTGTCACCTTTGGCATCTCCGGGGCGTTTGAACCAGGCCTCTTTGATACATCTTCTGGTGACGCCTGCCGTATCTGTTGCCGCTTCGATGAGCTGTTTTGTACGAAAGGTAAATTGCTCACGAATGCTTTCGCCGAGTGGGTAGAGCGGAAAAGTAGCTTCGTACCAGCAGCGGGCTTTCATGTTGTCCATGTCATAGCCAAATGTATGTAGACGAAACTGTTCTTGTGGCAGTTTTCTGTTGCCAGAGAGGAAGGTGCTGACAACCCGTGCCGATTGCCGATTTACCTGTTCGCTGACCAGTCCAAGCCAATGGCGGTAGCTGAGACCACCCGGTTGGGCGTGTTGGGGTAGCAGCTCCCCGGCCTGGTTGGTGGCATGGGGGCTGAGAGGATGAATCCAGGCCCCGGTATAGTTGACACCGTAGTTCTGGGTTATGTAGTGGCTGACCTGCTGTGCAGCTGGCCGATTGCAGAGGCCACAGTGGCTATCTTCGGTAGTGCTCCAGTTTAGCCGGATACGTCGTGGCATACCCCAGTACATCTGCAGTGGGTGGCTATCCAGCGGTGTGGTGACCTTGCCTGTTTTTGCCTCACTTGTTCGGGTTGATGTGAGCCAAGGAAAGGTTGTTTCCGGTTTTATTAGATTGCCGTCAGCAAGTCTATCGAAGGTGATTTTTTCCAGTACGTTGAGCCAGCAGGTACGCCAGAGGGTGTTATCGAGTTGGCTGCCTGCTGGATCGAGGGCAACCAATGTACTCAGTGGGCCTCCACCACGTAGTGAGGTGCGGTGACCCGCGCCGCCACCCGGTGCATTGGTTTGTAAGGTAAACAGCGCAGTGGCTGCACAGCTGGGACAGAGCTGTTCAGTGCTGCCTCGCTTTATAAAGTGGTCTGCATTCTGTTTCCGTGTTTGCGTGCCAGGTGCATCGATTAGCAAGTTGGCAATGGGTTTCTCGTCGCCTTTTAATGGCTCGAAGGCCTGCATGAATAGTGGACCGTCACCTGCTAGGTTGAAGTAGTCTGCAACAGATTCGAAGCACTGCTTGAGGGTTTCCGGCAAAGGAGGGTTTACCAGCCAATCACCCCACTCTTCACCGCACTCCGGTGGGCAAGCTGTCTGCATCAGTCCGATGAGGAACTGTAGCAGTGCGCCGTTGAAATCGGGGCGGGGTGCGGCTAGTGCGATTACTGGGTCATCGGTTTCGGTGAGTTGCCAGGGTGCAATTTGCTCTTCTGACCCGCTCTGTCTTCGGATAGGTATCCATGGTGATTTGATCAGGTTCATTCCTGGTTTTCCTCCATTTCATGAAACTCCTTTGAAGTCATTAGCCCGTGCAGTGGGCTGTAGTGGAAGGATGTGGTGTCGCCCTTCGCACCTTTGGCTAAGCCTTGCCATGTGACTGGTGATGTTTCTGTTATTGGAAGTAGCACCCCCCACTTTCCTTTTGCAGGCAGGCTTTCAATGCAGTCCTTGATAGCCGCTTGGGATATATCCGGGTGAGGTGCCATTTCAGCGATAACCGCTGTGCGTATAGAGAGGCTGCTGCGCTGCCAACGGAAGTCACCTTCATTGCACCAGGGTTCAAGTTTACCGTTTTGCCAGCGGGCGAGCCAGACGGTGGTGCTCTCTTCGCCGAGGCGGGTGGGTGTTTTGGTATCATCCCACCAGTTATTGGCATCTTCCCTTGAGTAACCGGCTTCGATATTAAGTGCGTTGAGCCATGCTATGCTCGCCTTGGCGCGGTTCTCTCCCTGTGCATCGTTAGCTGCGCGTTGCAGCCCCTCGGGTATGTCGCTGTTGTCACCATAAACTCCTTCGATCAGATCACGGGCATCCTTTGGCATGTGGAAACCGTTCTGTTCACGCAGCAGTTTCATGGTGAGCCAGAGTTGACCGTGATCGGCATAGATGCCTTGCACTCGTGGAAAGGGTGTTTTGAACCAGTCGGCGGTGGGTGTGTCTGACCATGCTGGGGCATGGAGGGTGATGGTGGGTTTGTTACGTTGATCTGCTGTATCAATTCGGTTGCCCTCGAGATCACGGCTATGGCGATGCAATCGACCTGCACGCTGGATAATCAGGTCGATGGGGGCAAGATCGCTGATCAGTTGGTCGAAATCGAGATCCAGAGACTGCTCCACCACCTGGGTAGCGATGAGTATTCGCCTGCAGCGCATTTTATGGGTACTGTTGCGGCCAAAGCGTTCTACCACTTGCTGCTCAATATGCAACCTGTCTGCAAGTGCAAAACGGGCGTGGAAGAGTTCAATTTGCCAGTCTGAGTGGGCTTGCTTGAGTTGTTCATATGCCTCCCTTGCATCGGCAACGGTGTTGCGTATCCAGCAGGCGCACTCGCCGTCTGTTACTGCTTGCTGAAGTATCTGCTCAACGGCATCGTGGCTATCGACAAAGCGAACATCGACCTGGCGGCGCACACTGGGGCGAGTATCGAGCGGGTGCTCCATGCTATCTGAGCCTGTTATCTGGGTGAGTAGAGGGTAGTCGCTACTATGCAGTTCGGTTTGCTGGCCACTGCATCCGTCAGTGAAGGCATTTACCAGTGCTTGGCGCTGTTTTTGAGGCAGAGTGGCTGAGAGCAGAATGGTACTTCCCCCGGCTGAGGCGTGGGTTTTGATCAGACGACAGAGCAGGGGGTGCATGTAAGCATCGCAGGCATGTACTTCATCCACTAGCAGCACTTTGTTCAGCAGGCCGAGTAGACGCAGAGATTGATGGCGGCTGGGCAGTATGCCCAACAGTGCCTGATCGATGGTACCGACTCCCAGTTCTGCCAGCAGTGCCTTTTTACGGTTGTCTGCGAGCCACTGACCGCAGTGTGCGGTTGCGGGTGTGAGGGCGTTTTTGTCGTTTACCTCGCAGGCACTCTCGGCTTGGCTGGTTACAGGCAATATGGATTGGCGAAAGCTGTTTGATAGATTGCGTGCGCCGTGAGCCAGTATTAGGGAGGGGTTGGTCTCGTCACCATAGAGTTGGCGATAGTTATCCCCCAGCCGGTCGTACATGGCGTTAGCTGTGGCCATGGTGGGTAGGCCAAAATAGATGCCGTTGGCACCGCTTGTGGTCATCAGACGATGGGCTAGTAGCAGGGCGGCTTCTGTTTTACCTGCACCGGTCACATCCTCAAGGATGAAGAGCTGTGGCTCTTTTGTCAGTGTGAGGTCGCCAATTTTTTGTTGTAGTGGTGTGGCTTGAAGGCTGTGGGTACCAGGGATCAGTTGTTGCAGTGAAAGACTGTCACTCGGTGTAGCGGGCAGTAACTCGCTTTCATCGAGAGCCTTGGTAGCTTGTACTAGCGCTTGCTGCCAGTAGTCAGTCAGACTGATGGTTTCAGATTTGTAACTAAAATAATCACTATTTGAACCGATCCAGTCACAGAGAACGGCAAGCCCTGCCAGCCACCAGGATGCATTCTTCAGTCTGTCTGTTGGTAGGTCTGGGAAGTGGCAGACTTCTCTGAGTAGAAGTTCAAATAGATTATCCGAAAATGCCAGCAGTGCCGTGTTGTCGGTGGGGGTGAAGTGATCCTGTAGCAGAAATTCGTTTAACTCCGGTGGCTGTCCGTGATGGCCGGTGACAGCCATCATCCAGTAATCGGCGGCCTGCAGATTTGCACCTCTAATGTTGCCATTCAACATACCTTGTTGCTGTAAGTGGGGTTTAAGTTGCTTTATCCAGGCATGATAGCCAAGGGTGTCGTGGCGCTTGCTGTAGGGTTTTTCTATCTCCTGATGTTGCAGCTTTTGTGACAGGTCGGGGCGGAGTTGCTGGAAACTGGTAGCGAACTTGCCAATATCATGGTGAGCAAGATAGAAAGTACACCACCGGATTAGCTCGGTTTCAGTTAAACCAGTGAGCTGAATTAAGGCATGTCTAAGTGGGTGGTGTCTGGAGAGCAGTTGTTGGCCTACAGCGGCTACATCCAGGCAGTGATACGGCAACAGGTGATACCTGGAATCATCCGGGCAACCAAAACTGGCTTTCCCCCAATACGCGTAATGAGTTGCTGTTTCCTTGCTCATGGCACTCCCAGCCAAAGTTGCATAACTATCAAATTGGATCTGCTGTTTTCTTTATATGGCGCTGTATCAAAATCCTGTCAGTAACCCGGTTTAGGGTTATATGCTTTTTGTGGACCGAGCTTGTTTGTGATCGGCTCCGGGGCATGTTTATCGTGAACAAGTTCACTCCTACGCACGACTACAGGTTTGTTGTGCATAGCCAGTTTTCTTTATAACACCCCCACAGGCTCAATCCGTGAGTCCGCCACTGGTTTTTGGATATCTTTCCCGCTCCACTTTACTACTTAGGCGGGTTTCGCAAAAGCCGGGGTGTAGGCACCTGGCCTACAAAGTCAAAAGGTTGTCGGATTATGCTGTGCTAACTCGACATACCCAATAGTGCGTTTACATCATTCCCCTTGGTGAGGGGGCTTTTCTCACCTATCCAACCCATTAATCCCCAGTAGGGTAGAAAAAAACCAGATAATTCTGCTGGGTTTGATGGCAAACCAGCCGATGACGGGGATGATGCCGAGGGTGAGGAAGAGGGGGGTGTATTGCTCGCTGGGGAGGATCAGGAGGAGGATTACCCAGAGGATAAACCAGAGGATAAAGGTGATGCTGACAGCGGTCACCAGGCGTTGGGGGATATTTTTCTGAGGCATGGTGCGATCCTTGCGATCTGTTTTGGCTGCTTAGGTGGCCAGATGAAAACGATGCTAGGAATTTAGTTCAATATGATACTACTTTCAAGTCTAATTTATGATTTTTATTACTGGTAGAGCTCAATTGCCTTTTTTAGGCGCGCTAAGGTAGCTGTTTTTAGGGCGGGTGGTGCGACTACTTCGACATCTGGGCCGTATTTGAGGATGTCCATTAGCAGTTCGGGGGATTGGCTGTAGGGGATCTGCAGTTCGTAGCGTCCGTCACTGAGCCACTTCTCCTGCTGCTGGGGGTGCCACTGTTCGCAGGCGACCCAGCGGGCACGCTCGGCGGTGAAGCGTAGTATGGCGGTCTCGGTGACGGGGCCGGAGAAGATGCCGTAGGCGCTGCTGTAGTGGTTGTTGAGTGCTTCTGTGGTTAGCTTTTCTGCACTCTCGTCAAGGATTTTTGGTTTGTGGATGGCATCTATGGAGAAGGTGCGCAGGGCATTACGCAGGTGGCAGTAGGCGTCTAGGTACCAGTTGTCTCGGTAGTGGGTGAGCCGCTGGGGGGAGAGGGTGCGCCTGTTGGTCTGATTGTCTCGCCGGTTGTAGTAGTCGATGGTGATTTTTTTCTGCTTGGCGGTGGCACCAGCGATGGTCTGGAAGTGTTCGCTGCCGGTTCGCTGGTTGGCGGTGAGTATTTGGATGCGTTGGGTAATTTCGTTGCCACCACCGTGTTGTATTTTAAGTAGTTCGCCGATGCGCTCTTTCAGGGGGGCGAACTGCTGCTCCAGCAGGCCGGGCTGAACCTGGGTGAGTAGCTGCTGTACGCTCAGCAGGGCGTGCAGTTCGGAGGCGTTGAACCAGATGCCGGGGAGTTCAAACATCTCGCCCTCTGCGGCATTGTAGTAGTAGCCGTTGCGCTCCCGGTCGTAGGTGATCGGGGCGTTGAGGTAGAGGCGCATGGCCTCGACTATACGTTTGGCTGTGGCGCGGGAGCACTCCAGCTCCTCTTCGATGCGTTGTCTTGATACCGGCAGTCGTGAGGCACTGAGTAGTTTGTGCAGGTTGAAGATGCGGTCGAAGCGGTCCATATTTTATCTTTCCGTTTCGTCTTCAGGTTGGTGGTATCTGGCTGGCTCTGTGCTGTGTTTATCGCGGCGGGGGCGCCGCTCCTACATTCGGATTTTTACTCTTGGGCTTCGGCCTGGTCTTTCGGGGTGTCCATCTCCCATAGGCGCTCTAGCTGGTAGAAGTCTCTTACCTTGGCTTGCATGACGTGGAGTACAACGCCGTTGAGGTCGATCAGTGCCCATTCTCCTTCATCCAGCCCTTCTGCACCCAGGGCGGTTTCGCCAGCATCTTTGGCCTTGAATGCGGCGGTTTCGGCGATCGATTTCACATGGCGGCTTGAGCTGCCGGTGGCGATGATCATTATGTCTGTAATACTGGTTTTACCGCGAACATCAATAATTTTAATCTCTGTTGCTTTCATGTCGTCCAGTGTGTTGAGTACCAGATCGCGAAGTTCTTCTACCGTCATGGGGTCTTCCGAGGTGTGTTATAGGGTGTTTAGCGCTATTTTAGCGCGAAATCGATGCGGATGGTGTATTTTTAGCGGTATAGCTGTTTTTTTTCTATGATGTCGAGGACGGCATCGGGTAGCAGGTAGCGTGGGGAGCGGCCCTGTTGCAACTGCTCTCTGATGGCAGTGGCGGAGATAGCGAGCTGGGTTACCGGCTGAAAAAAGATCAGACCGCCGGGTGATTTTCTCAGCTGCTGGGGGGCGGTGGTGGTTCTGTCGGGGTAGATGGGCGGGTGCTTTTCACCCGGGCGTTGCATGATCACCAGATGGGCCAGTTTCAGTATCTCATCCGGTTTGTGCCAGTCGGGAAAGCCACGAAAGGCGTCTGTGCCCATCAGCAGGCAGATCGGTTGATCACCCAGTTCCTGGCGCAGTGAGAGGAGGGTATCGACGGTATAGGAGTCGCCTTTACGCTTTAGTTCCCGATCATCGACTTTAAATAGCGGGTTACCGGCGACCGCCAGCTGCACCAGCTCGAGCCGCTGCTGTGGTGTTAACAACGGGCTCTCTCGGTGGGGTGGTTGGCGCAGTGGGATCAGGCGCACTTCATCCAGTTGCAGCGCCTGCAGTACATCCAGGGCGGTGCGCAGGTGGGCATTGTGGATCGGGTCGAAGGTGCCGCCGAGAATGCCTATCATGGCTGCTTTTCGCTCCGTTACTGGCGAATGTGACCGTCACCCAGGACGATATATTTTACCGAGGTGAGTCCTTCGAGGCCGACCGGACCACGGGCATGGAATTTGTCGGTGGATATGCCGATCTCGGCTCCCAGCCCGTACTCAAAGCCATCGGCAAAGCGGGTGGAGGCGTTGACCATCACCGAGCTTGAATCGACCTCGGTAAGAAACTTGCGGGCACGGGTGATGTTTTCGGTGACGATGCTGTCGGTGTGCTGTGAGCTGTGGGTGTTGATGTGCGCGATAGCGCTCTCTAGCCCATCGACCACGCGGATAGAGAGAATAGGTGCCAGGTACTCGGTGTCCCAGTCCTCCTCTTCTGCCGCCTTGCAGCCTTCGATGATCTCACAGGTGCGGGGGCAGCCACGCAGCTCCACCTCTTTTTCCATATAGGCGGCCGCCAGCATGGACAGGATATCCTCAGCTATACCCTCTGCCACCAGCAGGGTCTCCATGGTGTTGCAGGTGCCGTAGCGCTGGGTCTTGGCGTTGAGGGCGATATCGAACGCCTTGCCGTGCTCCGCTTGGTCATCGATATAGACGTGGCAGATACCGTCAAGGTGTTTGATTACAGGTACTCGTGCATCGCGGGAGATGCGCTCGATAAGTCCCTTGCCGCCGCGGGGGATGATGACATCGACATACTCGGGCATGGCAATCATGGCACCGACAGCCGCACGATCGGTGGTGGCGATTACCTGCACTGCATCACCAGGCAGACCCACCTGCTCCAATCCGCGTTGGATGCTGACGGCGATTGCCTGATTGGAGTGGAACGCCTCGGAGCCGCCGCGCAGCAGCGTGGCGTTACCCGATTTCAGGCACAAGCCCGCTGCGTCTGCGGTGACGTTGGGGCGGGATTCGTAGATGATGCCGACAACGCCGAGGGGTACGCGCATGCGTCCGCGCTGGATACCGCTGGGGAGATACTTCATGTCGAAGATTTCACCGATGGGATCATCCAGGTTGGCTATCTGCCGTAAACCTTCGACCATGCTGTCGATACGTTCGGGGGTGAGCGCCAGCCGGTCGAGGAGGGCGTCGCTGAGACCTTTCGTCATGCCCGCCTCCAGATCCTTGAGATTCTCTGCCGTAAGGGTTTCGCGGTTGCTGTCGAGGTCGTCGGCGATGGCCAGCAGGGCGGCGTTTTTGG
>JBEVXV010000741.1:0-3955 GCA_040505915.1 Sedimenticola sp.
CACCTTGATTTACTGCCCAACGGTTTTATAGCCGTTGGCAAGATTAACGCAAGCGGTAATGTATGTGGACAAAGGAGCACTGCTCGACTGGGGATCCCCTGCAATAGGCTGAACCAACCAGAGACTGATAATGTTGCTTCAGGCCAAGATGACTCTGCCGCTATACCTCCTCCTGTATGTAAACCCGTGTACGAGTATGACTGCAAGTTCGGATTCGCCATTGATGAACGGGGCTGCCCCACGGGTGACTGTAACCGTAAGTTCCGATTTATTCAGTTTTTCCGGCGACAGTTTGGTACATTGTATGGGTATATGGTAAAGTAATATGTGGACGGTTGGATGAAGTAATAAAACTGTTAAAAATGTTTGTATTCAATATCAAGTAATTTCCTATACAATGTTGTCTGGTGTACCCGTCAGAGCGTGCTTACATTACGTTGTTGTCATGTTGCTACCTTAACGTGTCACGTCTTGTTTTAGGGGTTTCTATACATGTGCGCCTTCGTCGGTCTGTCAGTCATGTTATTAGCATGTGACTTGTGGTCAAATAAATTATCTGACTGTCTGTTCGTTGTGAAACTATACACTACTTCATAACTTCACACAGGTGCCCATGAACGCAGAGTCGATGCGGTTTTCTTCTTATTACTTTATTACTGGTATAACTGCATATGCAAACTTTGTACTGACCGTTCAAACATACTCTACAGCAGAGATCCACATCTCTCTGGTCGGACCTTAACTGTCCACAACTGCTTGAGGCCGTTTCCGCCTCCTTGGTCGGATGACCACAACATTTTTTCGCCAGTGTCTTTCTGTCCGTGCCAGACTGACCACAGACAAACAGATATAATGTACCAGCCCTTTCATCTTAGCCAAATGACATGTCCTACTATAAAACATAAATTAATGACAAAATTACAACAATTTGTTAGTCTAGACATGTGACAGTTGACGTTAGTCAGACAGAAACTATGTACAATGTGGCAGGTGACAGAGGCTACTCAGTATTGTACATGTAGATCAACCCATCGCACAACATTCGTATCATATCTAAAAATGATGAACGGATTTCGTCTTTAAAGATAGTGTATCGGTACAAATTCCGATTTACGTTCATTTATCGGGTTTTCTCGCGGTAAATCGTATTTTTCCCGTATGCCAAAGACATGACTGAACACGAAACAGCAAGAATTGAAAATAACATGACAAAATCAAAAGATCCATGATAATCGCCGATCACGACTACCAGCAAAATATATATTGCAGGTGCGGTTTTATTGCACCTGTTCATTTTTGTCATGGGCTGTGCCAATATAGTCACACTCCATGACACAAACGCCTCCTAGCACCGGCTTAAGCAAAACGCAATGTAAAAAGTGGGGACACATAATACCAAGCGAGGCAAATGTGCACAACTGTCGAAATGACAGTTGTAATCAACGACCACCAAGGACTGGGAAATAATAACATCACTGGAAAAACGCACGGGGAGACTTTTTACTGCCCCCACACTGCACTGAACTTCTCTAATGTGAGTTTAAAATAACATGACAAAGTAAAAAAATCCATGTTCGCCGAACACGACTACCAGAAAAATATACATTGCAGGTGCGGTTTTGTTGCACATGTTCATTTATTTCATGGACTGTGCCAATATAGTTACAGTTCATGACACAAACGCCTCCTAGCACCGGCTTAAGCGAAACTCAATGTAAAACGGGGGGACACATGATACCAAACGAGGCAAATATGCACAACTGTCGAAATTAAAGTCGTACTCAACGACGACCAAGGATCGGGAAATAATAACATCACTGGATGAACGCACGGGGAGACTTTGTACAGCCGATGCACTGCACTGAACTTCGCTAATGTGTGTTTAAAATAACATGACAAAGTCAAAAGATCCATGATAAACGCCGAACACGACTACCTGAAAAATATACATTGCAGCAGCGGTTTTATTGCATCTGTTCATTTCTGTCATGGACTGTGTATATATAGTTACAGTCCATGCCACAAACGCCTCCTAGCACCAGAATCGTCCCGCGTTAATTAATAAAGAATAATAAAAAAAGTCATATTTCCGGGCCGGAAATTTACGGACCTGAACATAAACACGACACTGAACGTGGGCGGTGCAACGCGCAATATGGCGACCAAGCTGAAACGCTCGACACGTGATGTTTTTATATATTCACTGTCGGTATTGTGAGACGGTGTAGAGTTTCTGTGTTATGGTGTAGCCCAGGTATATACATGTCGCCAAAATGGCGTCGCTGGAAGTGGGGAGATAAGTGTCGGTTTGATTTAATATTTTACAGTTTACATGACAGAACAAGCAATGAATGTGGTATTCACAAACGCAGAAATGAATACTATTTTCAACCAGCACGCTCACCATGTCCAGCATGCCATAATTTCGGAACAATTCACGTGAAAAGATGACACGATTTTCCACGTGATTTTTGAATCGAGAGAGCATGATTATTCGGCCGATTTCTTACAAAATAACACATTTTGTTGCACTTTTTTGGCGGTGAAAACAATGTAAATGCAGTCTAGATGGTCTATGGAAAGTGTCAGCTTTCTGTGTGTAGGATTTGCCATGTTTTGATGCCATTTTCCGATATCTAGTGTTATGGTGTATAATTTACGTAAGCAATTGAACAAAATGATATGGTGTCGCTCAACAATACGCTATGGTGTATACATTTTAAGGAAAATGGATACGGTGTATCGCGTGTTTTCTCGTGCAATCGAATATATGAGGGGAAGAAATGCAGTATGATAACGGTAAATCAAATCTGATAATAATAGTTAAGATGGAATATAATATTATTTAGCTGATTCACCGCCAATAAGGCCAATAACAGTCGTAAGAACATGCAAATAACAGTTGAAAAGAAATAAAAAATAACGATAACAGGCTAACAGTTTTAACCCATGTCCCCTTTCTCTCTTACATGTACCCCTTATATTTGTCTAGCCCGTTTGTAGCGGAAGCAGTTTTATAGACATCCAGTGTAAAGCCAATCAGAAACTTCAGTTTGAATTTCGATCAAAAATAAAAACAAAAATGCAAAATAAACTGATTTCCTGCGAGGGGGTCTTCGAGGATCACTTGAATTAGTGTTATAATAGTATTGTGCAAACACGTGAGCGAATGTCAGTAAATTGTGTTTACAATTTACAATGATCGATTCGCCATATTGTAAGCTGGTCTGGGAAAACTTGCGCTACACCGTATCCAGTTTACCGAAGATGTATACACCGTAGCTTGTTTTTGAGCGACACCATATCATTTTGCTCACTTCCCTACGTAAATTCTACACCATAACACCGTAACTGTAGATATCAGAAAATGGCATCAAAACATGGCAAATCCTACACGTAGAAAGCTGACACGTTCCATAGACCATATAGACTGCATTTACATGTTTTCACCACCAAAAAGTGCAATAAACTGTGTTATTTTGTAAGAAATCGGCCGAATAATCACGCTCTCTCGATTAAAAAATCACGTGGAAAATCGTGTCATCTATTCACGCGAATTGTTCAGAAAGTATGGTATAATTGACATAGTGATCGTGTTTGATGAAAATGGTATTCATTTCTGCGTTTGTACATACCATATACATAGCTAGTTCTGTCGTGTAAACTATACAATATTGAATCAAACTCACACATACATGTACATGCCGTTGTCCCGCGACTCCATTTTGGCGACATGTACATGTATATGGTTGCTTTCCAATGAGGACGATAATGTTATATTAAGCTTGCGGTCAGACTATATTTTTTGCTGTACGGCAGTTCGGAGAAATGTTCTAAATGTGCATACACTACTGTAGTAATTATATTGGCAATATCGTACAATGCAGCAGCAAACAAATGGGTAGGGACGGGTTGGGTGTGTGAGCCCTCAAGGAATTTGCGGTGAAGAAAATCA
>JBEVXV010000742.1:0-5889 GCA_040505915.1 Sedimenticola sp.
GTAACCTCACACTGTTTAAAAAAAAAAAAAAAAAAACGAAAGACACGAAATTGTGTGAGGACATACTCATCCTTTTTTCCGAGATCTATATATTTATAATATTATTGTGAAACATACAGTTTTTCATAAGAGAAAAAAAACAAAACAAAAACAGTTGCTATTATCTTATACATTAATGCACAACCCCAACTGTTGAATACACAAAGTACATTTAACCATAATACTCCGTACTGACCAATAATGTATAATATAATATAGTTCAGTTTGTGGATGGAGAAAAAATGATTTACGGCATGGTTAGACATAATACCAGAGGCCGAGGCTATAGACCCCACTTTCAATCTCCAACCCAAACCCAAGCAAGTCAATCGTCGATCATGAGTATACATGTAAATATTCTTACTCAAACGTGAACATCGGACGATTTACGGACATTAACAGACACTCTGATGCACACATTTGCAATGCACTGAGTAAGTGTAATATATAATTTATTCCACTCCCGTTTAGATATACAACATTTATTTCCATCGACCTTTGTAAATCTGATAAAGAAACGAGTGCGGAAAATATATTGTCACACATTTATCCGGGTTCCTGTGTCTAAGGTCAATGTCACGAAATTAGACTTGCGTTAGCGAAGGCATTGTCGTGGCGCTGCATGTAACGCTGCACCTCTTGTTAATATTTATGAGCGAGAGGGTCTCGGATGATAGTAAACTTTTCGTATTAAGTTTTGAATTAAAATTCCGATTTTGGACCTATAAAACTTGGGCAAATATTATAACATACAACACTCGATACCGAATATAATCACCGAACTATTAAAACGAAGATGGTTCGTACTATCTATTCTTTTTATCCCATGTTGTCTACCTTTTTAATTCGTTTATCTAGCATTCAACATAACCGTACTGTAAGATTACGACCGTGTAGCGTGATGCTTTGTGTGCATGTTTTTATCAACTCAGATAGTTTGTCCCTGAAATGAAACTTGAACTTTATCAGACACACGATACCAGTCGGTGGGAAGGTCACCAATAATAACGGACTAACCCAGTTTGTACATGGACTCCCCACACAGGAAGCTGGCTTATCGTATCTTCGTTTCTTTTCCGGAAAATCATTTTGAAAATGGGTATAATTTCAATAATCTGTGTCGAATTTAGACTTTGCTCAAAATGCAGATTTGGACATGAAATTCTCATTTACCATAAAACATTCGTCTATTATATAATTCATCTACGAAAATAAAACGTGAACTTTAATCAGTCCATTCTCGAGGTTGCCAGAACGAACAAAACCGAAATTAATATTCACATGTACATTCCCTGGATAGTTTAAAATCTGGCTTATCGAAGCTTTGACCGGGAACCACAATTTAATATATGTTGACACTTTTAGAGCAAATTCGGAATATTATTGCGTATTTGCCATGAGAGTTTCATCATCTTACGATAACAATTACTGGCAATATCGCCAAGGTTCAAAAATATAAACAGCGATACGATAAATCCAGTTTATTCGCCTTGAGTTATGGGCAAAGTAGGTTCGTGCGTTAGTTTCAGTTTATAAAGCATGCACAGGGCAGTAAATCATAGGAACATTCAAAATGTAAATATGGTACTCTGTTTTGTGAGATATGTAGAATAATTACTTTCAAAATCGCCATTATCATGATTATATACTAGATACATGTACGTTTTTTCCACTTTCCGATTGGCAGATATTGATTATATTTTAATTACGTCACTAAACACACCTTAGCAAGCCTAAAACCGCCACAACACGTATCTGGTAATTCGATGGACTAGTATCATAATGTTGTAAATGATATGTGAAATCATAGCAGTTACAACCTTATGGTACTACACCATCTAACTGTATTGTGTCAATCTATAGAGTATGGCCATTCTGAAGATTCACTACGGGAACAATAACATTACGTGTTGTTGTCACTTGTAATTGCCACGCATAAACCAGTTTTATCGCATCCTGTCACGATTTGGGTGTCATTTCGTTGCTGTGTATTGACTTTGCTGAATAACAGGGCCTCAGAGTGCTTCATTGTAAGAGTGTATGTTACTGTTGAACGCTTAGCGGCTATTTCGCAATAGCCATATGCAACTCAGTGGATAGGGCGCCTATCGGAGTCGCTAAGTGCACTACAGTATGGGTATGCATCTGTCCGTTTTAGGACAGGTTCTACACAAGTGATTTGTGATATGTGTGTGTGTTATTATTCTAATATACCACGCAAATACCGGCGTGAGTTTTGCCGCGTATATGTGAAGTCAGTCTAATCTGCTTTACTTCATTGTTTGCATACATGATGATTTAAGTACGTCAGCCATGTTTGGCCACATCTGGATAGCGAGATGGTCGGTTTTTATGCTTTATCCGGAAATCTCGAGATAAGTGTTTGGTGTAAATATTTTGGGTATATAACATTGATGAATTCATCACTATTGGTCACATACATCACATTCCAACAGGAAGTAGCCAACTTTGGCTAAATTGCCAAAGATTTGTCATTGGGACTTGGTAAGTACAAAATATTGTGTTTGTACCGTGTATTCTCTATGTATCGCATGTTGATATAATAGTTATCAAATCCTGCGTTAAAGACATTTTCCAGGTCCGTAAGCGCGTAATTTCCCTTTTCCACATCAGATTTGATTTAGGGTTGCCATATTACCAGAATAGTATTTCCTGGTCTGTAAGCCCGAAAGTCCCCTTTTCCATATTGGATGCGAATATTGGCTTGCCGCACGAACTATTATGTTAGCATTTCCGTTAAAGTTTAGTATATCGCCCCGCGTGTTCGTTCTTGTATATTCTATCCGTTTACAGGTTAGAGCGAGAAGCTAGCACAAGGTGTGCGAACTCAGGTATATTGTAATGACAGTATTCACATGTACCTCTCAGTGCAACGAAACTCGTAACCGCGTTCTATACTGAATCCGTGTGGAGTGCGTTTGCATTATTTTACAACCGCATTGAATCACTATATGAGAATGTACTGGTACATGTAGACAATCTCACTGTATTCACCATATTGTAATATGGGTGCCTTTTTTTGCATTCATTTATTTTATTAAATGTCAATTCATCAATTCATTGTATTGATACAAAGGAAATGTTCAGTCCGCTAAGTGATTACCCCACCTATTCTAAGTTCTAAGATGAATGGTGATTTAGATATAACATTTCGGGCAGTTTCTGCTTTACCACGCCAACTCGCAATGGACTCTGATCATCCGAGTTTGAATATCGTATTCTCAGAGCACATTATTACGCCTTTCAACACCTTGTTGTATTTAAGCCGTCTTGAACGGTACACTTTGGAATGTAATGTTATGTTGAAAGCGTTGGCATAGCGTAGTTGAGCTCTCCACTCTCCGAACTGAGAACTTTCGTCACCAAGTGTTATAGGAAGCCCAATTCATCGTTAAGTACGTAGGGCAACGGTATGTTGCCGTTATCATTGGTCATAACAGCCCACTATTCATCTCGCTAAGTAAAGTAACACAACAGTGGGAAGCGTATTGCGATGCAATCCATATTGCATAGCATTACCCTAGTATAATGTTATCATATAGTTATCATGGTGGCACGTAGCTGGTATATTATTGTAGTCCCAGCTACTGGAGCTACCACAGCTACCACCACAGCTACGACAGCGTAGCCGGCTAAGGGTTGGGCAGCACAGGCCGCCACCCAACCAGAGAGCCAGACTGAGGGCGGAGCGTGATGCCGTGCCGGGTGTACACCCTCGTCATCCCGGGAATCACCAGAGTGTGACGGAGTGGGTCTGCCGACACAGTGTCGCCATATATATACGGTGGAGTATCGGCGACTTGTATTGATTACCGACTGAGGGATACCACAAGGTGGTAGTCCCCATATACGACAGCCTTGGACTCGAGTTGTTAACTCGTGCTGTATTCTACCCTTACTACCACGCGGTATAAAAAATGTTTTATTATCTTTGTAGGGTAAGGGTCGTAATTAAGTTGAGAGAACTTGTGACCCAAGCCCATTGATTTAATATTCAATAAACTATGTTTAAACTAAACTACCACGCGGCGTTGAGCGATTTGAAGCTACGCCGCATGACCATCCGGAGGTGACGACGATGAGGGACGCCCGGGCTTCACCCTCAATAACTTCTGTGTTTCTCATCATCTGTAACATATTTTCATCTCATCATTATATACAGGTAAAGAAACCATATTGTTGTCACTTACTCCCACTTACGTCCACTCCTATCCACAAGTGAGCATACCTGCCTGTATGCCTAGTCACTCTCCCATGTGACACATCCCGGTTCATCATTTGAATATTGACGATATTTCTCCGAATTGATGTCAAAAGTGAGCAAGCGGGGATTCTATTTCCATCAGCTCTTACATTTTCGCCAATGTTTCAATATATTTATGGAGATAATCGTGTGTATTTGATCATAGTTTCGACAAAATATGGCGATGCAGTAAGGTTAGTGCGATCACACAGACAACCGTTAAAATGGTCGTACCTAATACTGACCTGTCTGTATCGTTATCTTCGCTGTCACGTGACACGGGGTATAAAATCATGCTCCGTCACCAGTAACTTCAAACTGCGGCCAACGATTATTTGTTCATTTGCAATGTTGGCGTTTAGTGTTTCGTTGTGAAATATTTAAATTTATACCAATACAAGTATATAAATATATAATCACATGTAAAAATAAGATATTACTATCATACACAGATCTAGAGAAGAGAATAACTTTCAACAGTCCAGTCCCTGAGACGGAATTCCTGCCGGGCCTCCTACTCATTGCTGAAGGGGCGGATCATCAGCCGAGTTCAAAGGTCAGTGATTGACGCTATAGTTACATGATGTGCGTCTCTAGAGGGTCATCATTGTAGACATGGACCAGTATTGGTATCGAATATATTGATGGTCTAGTACCATACGGTTGTAATTGTTATGTTAAAAAGATTCCAATTACAACATTATGTTACTAGACAAGCGATATGTCACGGTATATTAGCATAGTCCGAAATTGCTACGAATGTGTTCGCTCTAAACAGCATTTTTATTGGATATGTTGGAATGTTGCATATGATATGTTTGCTTCAGCTACATGTATTAGAAAATAAATTCCCTGTGGTCTTTGTTTTATTATAAATGTACGCTAAAAGTCGCTGTTTTTGGACTTCAAGATCATTTCGTGGTATTATATGCATCTACGCGGAAAAAGGTATATAACCGTACCCCATTGTAAATTCGTAAAATCCCAGTTCATTCGAAATATCTTTAGCCCATTCACCACCGAGTAACTTAATGGGCTGCTCCATGCTCGTGTGTTCAATTTTCAGGCTATTCCATATTTCAGAAATGGTTATCTTTTCAAATTTGGAAACTATTAACAAACAGCTCATGCTTGTCAGCAATCAGGTGTTCAGCCTTTATTAGCTATCCTCAACAATTACAAGTTATCGCACAGAAACTACAGGAAGTCTAGTAAAGCAACATAGTTTTAAATGTGTTCTCAGGCTTGAGTATTGATTATAATATGTTGGTGCATGTGTCTTGTAAACTGTTTGAGTTAATATTGCCAATGATCAGTCAGTACCGGTAATATGAACTCTCAACCAAACAGCTTGATAGGCCGACCCTGAGCACAGCTCAGGCTCGACCAATCAATCTCCTTGATTTCAAGTTTACACATTGAGTTAATGCCCAACGGTATTATAGGCGTTGTCATGATTAATACAAGCGGTAGTGTATGTAAACTCCACGTCCTGTACCAGCAGTCCAGGCTCGACCAATCAATCTCCTTGATTTCAAGTTTACACATTGAGTTAATGCCCAACGGTATTATAGGCGTTGGCATGA
>JBEVXV010000743.1:0-4008 GCA_040505915.1 Sedimenticola sp.
TCACGGTCCCAACAGCGTACAGGATAACCTGTCGGGACTGACCTGAACCTGCGCGTCATGCGCTTGTGTTCCGGGTTGATGTGAGACGAAACCGCGCGGACCGTCGGACGGTCGCACGGAGGGGAGACTCTCTATACCAGTATAAGGCACGGAGAGGACGGAGCCACGGTACGATCAGATTTTATCCCAATATCCCGTTGCTTTAACATAATCTAGGATTGCCTGGTAAACTTCATTACGCGCTTCTTTAGGGGGAAATATTAGGTTATATGGGTCCGGTATGACACCGTGTTTAATGACTACGGCCTTAAGTTCTTCGCGTTCGTAATTAAAATCTGTGCATTCAAAGAAATAATGCCATGGATCCTCGACTACCCCTTCATCACAGTTTGTGCAGTCCAAGTCTATATTCACGGCTATGTTGTTTGTTTTAATTCCGTTTGTTCCTAGTCGTAGGCGGGTTAAGATTCTGTCCGCCCTTCTGTCTTTATGATATATTTCGCATTTATTCGGTAGAACCGGACAATTAATTCGCAGAAAGTTAGTCTGCGTGACGTCCGCCCATTGGTTTTGCCATTTGGTTTTGATTTTATCGTTTATGATTGCGTAGATTTCGCGCGGCGTCGGCAGCGTAGATTCGTTTTCACCGTTGAGATGTGCCGTACCGGCCGCCGCATCTGCCCTCTCATTTCCCGGGATCCCCACGTGGGAGGGGACCCATTCGATGTTTATTTCCTTATTTTGTTTCATTGTTTTACTTATTAACTGCTTAATTTTGTGGATTTTATCTGGTCTAGTTTTCGATTTACCAGAGTTAATGGCCTGTACAGCACTCATAGAATCGGTCAAAATGACTGTTTTCTTGTGAGCTGGCTGCATTATATTATACTCCAGGGCTTTTTCTATTGCAATTAGTTCGGATGTGAAAACAGTCAATTTTGGATTTAGTTTGAATTGGCGGGAGCATTTATTTGAAGGGACATAGAAGGCAGCCGCCGTCAAACCACTGTCGGGGTGTTTACTGCCGTCCGTGTATATTTGGAAGTGTTTCGACCACTTTTTATTTATAATTTCCGTCGCGTGTTTCAGGCAACCGGCGGGGTCTATTTTCTTGTTTGGGATAGTGTTTCGCAACTCCAGGGATCCCTCGATTTCATGTTCATAATATGGGATGTTTAGTTGGTAAGGTTGGAATTCACAGCCCTCTAGTCCCGTTTCGCTCAAGAGTTTCTGTGCGGTTAGGACAAAGTTGGTTTTAGGGCGTTTGCTGTATTGATTTATTTTATGCGCCACGCTATTTGGTTTGATTGAGCTATATAGAGTATTAATGGGTAGACTCTTGCCGTGCGGCTGCGAGCGCGACCAATATCTAAGGGTTTGTTCTTCACGTCTGAGTTTGAGAGGTTTCACGGCCGCCTCAGCTTCTAATGCTGATGTTCGTGTGTGCTTGTAGGCCCCCGTGGCTATTCTTAGCGCCGCATTTTGAATTCTTTTTATTTTGTCTAAATTATTCCTGGCTGCGCTGTGGTACAGTATGCAGCCATAGTCTATTTTAGACAGAATAAGTGCCTTATAAATCATTAAGAGGGCTTTCTTATCAGCACCGTAGGAGGTGCCCGAAATTAATTTCATGAGGTTTAAATCTTTTCTACATCTTGTAACTAGATAGTCTATATGCGGGCGCCATGTTAGATTTGAGTCCAATATCATTCCCAGGAATTTAACCTGTTTCTTGTATGGTATTGGCAGTTTATTTACAATTAGGTGAGGGATCCGCCGAATTGTTTTGTCACTATTTCTGATCTCGTACCGCCGCTCCTTCTCTACGTACCTCAGTTTCATACACCCTTTTCTGAAGATGACTGCCTCTGTTTTTAACGGGGAAATCTTAAAACCCCATTCATTTTGCCAGATAGATATTTTGTTTAGCGCGTTTTGCATTACTCCAAGCGAGACGCTTATATCGTGGTGGACGTGCCAGATAGATGAATCATCCGCGAATTGGGAGAGATCAACCCGGTCCTCGGGATCACTCTGACTTAGGGTTTCATATAGTGTGTCTATCATGATGTTGAAAAGTATGGGGCTAATGACACTTCCTTGCGGACTGCCATTTTCCATATATTGGTGATCAGCGTGATCCGCGCCTACCCTAACTCTTATTTTTCTGCCTGTTAGGAAATTGTCAATCCAGACGAGCATTCTATTTGTAATTCCCTTTTTAATTAATTGTCGTATGGCCCCCTTTGTCCACATTAGGTCGAAAGCTTTCTCGAGGTCTAGGAATACCGCCAGTACGTACTGTGATTTCCGCCCTTTGCCTATAAATGCATTTTTAATGACGGTATCCAGGCGGGCCAACTGGTCTATGGTTGACCGATTGTTCCTGAAACCAGATTGAGTTATCCCAATTTTGTTATTCCGTTCAATATGAAATTTCAGCCTTGTAGTTACCATAGTCTCCATTACCTTGCATAGAGCCGAGGTGAGTGAGATTGGCCTATATGACGCGGGTAGGGAACTATCCTTATTTGGTTTTATTATAGGGATAATAGTCGCTTCTTTCCAGGAGTCGGGGAGCGATCCTTGTTTCCACGAACTATTTATTAGATTTAAAAGGGTATCCATTGATTCCGGTGGTAATTGTTTTAAAATATTATAATGTATTTGGTCAGCCCCGGGGGCTGTGCTCTTTTTATTGTTAAGTGCAGTCCTGAGTTCGGACATGACAAATTCACGGTTGAGGCAGTCATTGTTCAGTTTCGGGTCCAGGGAGCCATGGTCTCCGAGTTCCTGTTCAATCACGGGGTTCTCCCTGGCTTTTACGTTTTGGAAATGTGGGTGTAGGTTTGTGTCGTTGGATATGTGTGTGTAGTGGTTTGTAAGCACCTCTGCTTTTTCTTTATTATCGGTAATTAGCTTATTTCCATGTTGGAGAGTTTTAATTGGCTCATACGATTTGCCGCGCAGTCTGTTAAATTTGTCCCAAATTTGTTTACTTGTTTTGTCGCTGGTTATTTCTGAGATGAAAGTTTGCCAGCCGACTTCTCTAGCCGTTTGGATTGTTTTGTGCGCAATTTGTTTGGCCTCCGAATAATTTTCCTTTGCTAACATTGCGTTTTTTCTTAGTTCTTTGCTTTCATATTTACGTTTGCTTTTGTGATCGTGATGGTAATGCGCGGCCTGTTTCCATTTTCGTAGACAGTTTTCTCTATGCTGGAGGGCTTCGGAGCATTCCTCGGTCCACCAGGGGTTGGTTGGCCTATTATGCGGTTTGCCGCTTGTTTGTGGGATACATTCCTTGCTAATTTCAAACAGGGTGCTTACAAATTCATTGTTTTGTGCGGTGGTGTTTTGCCGTAAATCAATGTTAATTTTGTTTTTACACATCATTTTGAACCTATCCCAGTCCGCCTTGTGGAATTTCCACTTGGGGACCGATTGTTGTGTGGATTTGCGGTGTGGCGTGAAGACTTTAATAATAATAGGGTAGTGATCGCTACCCATTGTGGTGTCAAGGGGGTGCCATGTTGCATGTGCTGCAATTTGGGGTGATGCCATCGTGATATCGGGTGTGGTGCCGGTTCTGAGGTTGTTACTATTCAGGTGAGAGGAATCGTAAGTCTCCCCTCCGTCGTTTAAAAGCGCGTAATCTGTTTTATCAAGAAAGTTAATTATAGACTTACCTTTTGAGTCTGAGTACGAGCATGAGGCGTCCCAAAGTTCATCATGAGCGTTTAGGTCCCCCAGTATTATTGCGTTATTTTTGGTGTTGTCACTTATTTCCGTGAGTATACTTAAATTATTATGTTCCGATGGTGAGACGTAAATATTGTATATGTCCAGGTCTTGTGATTGACCTAGTATTCTAAGGCCCTTACAATATTGTTTTGCTTTATCGGAAATAAAGTTAGTGTTTATTTCCTGGTGTGCAATATTTTGTTTAATGAAGGTACCGACACCTGCGCGCTTTTCTTTATTAAAATGACAGCTAACTAGTTTATAACC
>JBEVXV010000744.1:0-3840 GCA_040505915.1 Sedimenticola sp.
AACACCGCTGTTCCACCATAACTGTGGTTTTCAGGATTTTGCTACAGAGCCGGTTTAAGGATAAAAAGGCACAAAATGCGAGTTTATGTGTACAAATGATTATTTTTTAACTCAGAAACGGCGAGTTTTAAGGGTGAGCTGAATAGTTACGTTTAGATTAGGAGTAGATATATGCCCAATATTCAGGGTTCTGGATTTGTGATCGATGTGCCGGAGGAGTGTATTGACGCCTCTGTATACACCTATGCGTTTCCGGAAAAGGGCGGCTATGCAGCGAACCTGATGATCAGGTTCGAAGCAGTGGTGGGGGCGTTTGATCTTCAGAAGTATGTCGAGGAGCAGTTGGACGGCCTGCAGCAGAAGGTTGGTGAGTTTAAGCTTATCAGCCAGGCAGCGGGGAAACGAGGTGCTTTTGATGGCATCATGAGCGTCTACGAGTGGGGCAAAGAGCCTGCGCGCATCCGGCAGAAACTGGTTGTGCTCTTCGTTCCGGGAGCGCAGCCGCGAAAATATATCCTCACCACCACCGACCTGGCTTCTCAGGTGGTGAATTCTGATCCCCTGTTCGATCAGATGCTTCGCAGCTTTGAGATTAATGAGGCCTAAACGTTACGACGCCTCAGGACTTGATCGACTTTGCCGTCACCAGATGTACGCTGTAGCTCATGGTGCTGCGATCATGTATTCGCGTATGCCAGGGGAAATCCATCAGCTCATTGGTGATCTGCAGTCCATCTATGGATTGGGGATGGGCACCGGGGGTGAGCAGTGACCTCAGCAAGGGTTCACTGGCACCCTGACCTGGGCCGCGTTGGGAGTGTCCTCCTATCCAGGCTTCGATAGGTGTCACCACTGCTGACCAGTCGTAGGGTGTGGCAATGATGGTGGATCCGCCGGGTTGCAGTACCCGGTCAATCGATTCCAGCAGATCCCGTGGTGAGTTGACTGAATCGAGTACATGCAGTCCCACTGCCAAACCGAAGCTGTTGTCGGAAAAGGGCAGGGCGAGACCATCGCAGGCCCAGAAGTCCACTTGTCCTGAGTGATCGAACTTCACCCCGAATTCCTGACGATCATAGACAATGCCTGTACGGCGTCTTGGATAGCGCACCCTATTGTCAGCCAGCACCTCTTGTGCAAGGCGCAGCATGGAAAAATTAGTATCTATGCCCAGCACGAGTTGATCACCACTTTCGGCAAGTTCGAAACTGCTTCGACCGACGGCACAGCCGATATCAATCACCGGGTTCCGAGTGGCTTCGTCAAGCAGTTCCAGACCCGCATCCAGACAGCGTTTTACCGCACCGGGTTTGATGGCTGTATCGGCCACTATGTCAGAGCTCATGTCACCATAGTTGTCCCAGGTGTAAGTGCTGAGATACTGCCGGGTGCTGTTGTACAAAGTGTCGGGGCCTGCAGCGTCCCCCAACAGGGATTCCAGTGTTTCCGAAAGGTCATCTCTTGAAGTCAGTTGGGGCAGGTTGTCACTGAGGTATGCCCGCACATCGGGGACGATGATCGGCACCCCATCGATGATCGGATACTCCTGCTGGCAGGCCGCATTTGAACAGTGCAGTAGTCCCTCAAGAACACGCTCCTCCTCTTCCCGCAGGATCTTGGCGAGTAGCAAGGGGTGTTCCCCGGCCTGCCCGAGACGACAGCGGGGACAGATGGGGTGCAGGGTTTCAAAGTGTGTGTGACGCAAGGGCTATTTAACCACCTATGAGTACCGTGGGACAGCAGGGCGGCAGAATCTTCCCTGTAGGGCTGGGGATCGGGGCGACACAACTCGGGTGGGCGGTCATATCGCCCATGCGTGCCGCCGGCATACTTCCGATGAGTACCGTGAAGGAGCCCAGCGCAATGATCCCCGGCCCAGCAGGAACACAGGCAGGAAGTACGCAAGGAATTGTTTTGTCTGTTAACCGGGCCGCAGGCATGTTGCCGATGAGCACATTGGCCTGACCGGAGATGATGGCGAGCGGCAGTGCCGGATGCGGCACGGGTGCTGGCACAGGTGCAGGAGGATGAATCGGTGCATGACAGTGTGGTGCATCCTGCAGCACTAGGTCTGTGATTCTGGCAGCTGGTTTTCCCATGGTAATTATGACTACTTACTATGAATTAGGTCTGTTCAGAGAATAGCTCTTTGCCCAGAGTGACACAAGGTTCCAAGAGAATTCAATTCACAAAAAAACCGCCGTCACAAGAGTGAAGGCGGATGATAGGTGCGAGCAGGGATCAGTTTTCCACTACCGCCTCAAGGTTGGCAGCATGAAGCCCCTTGGGACCCTCCTCCAACTCAAACTGCACCCTTTGACCCTCTTTCAGTGTTTTATAGCCTTCCATGACAATGGCTGAAAAGTGAATAAATATATCCTGTTCACCTTGCTCAGGGGTAACAAAACCGTAACCCTTGGCATTGTTAAACCACTTAACGGTTCCTACGGTTGCCATAGCGTATACTCCTCCAAGTACTTCACACAGATGGTTCGGGTCTCTTCGTGATGGGTGAGGCTGATTTTTGTAGTGCCCCTATAACGAAAAAACCGACAGGGGTCATTTTATTTCGGCTAGCCAAAAAATAAACAATGAAACCTCTGTGCATCCTAGTATAACCTCAGGAAATCCACGGTCAACATATTGATACATAAGATAATTTACAAATTCTAAAATAAGAATAGACTAAATATATGATCTATTTATCTCTACTGGAGGGTTCGTGTACAGAAGTATAAAGAGACAGAATCCCTCTATTAACCAGCGGAAAATAACCTGCCGCGGCATCATTTTTTCGGCTAGAATTCCGCTATGAGTGAGAGAACAGACAACGATAATATTGACGATATTGCATTACAGGAGGCTAAGCCAAAATTGGCGCGACCACCTATGTATAAGGTCATACTAGTGAATGACGACTACACCCCCATGGAGTTTGTCATCCAGGTATTGGAATCTTTTTTCCGCATGGAGCGGGATAAAGCGACCCAGGTGATGCTTCATGTGCACACCAGAGGGGTTGGTGTTTGCGGTACCTACACCCAGGAAATAGCCGAAACCAAAGTGGCTCAGGTGAACGACTTCTCCCGCAACCATCAGCATCCGCTGCTGTGTGCGATGGAAAAAGCCTAACCTTCATTCCGTACCCCAGAGTTAATCAAGAGGTAATCAGTAGTCGCCCATGCTAAGCAAAGAACTCGAATTTACCCTGAGCCAGGCCTTTAAACGGGCCCGGCAACAGAACCACGAATTTATGACGGTGGAGCATCTGCTGCTGGCGCTGCTGGATAATCCGGCGGCTGCCCTCGTCCTGAAGGCGTGTGGCGTTAATATGGAGAAGCTGAGAAAGGAGATCGATCAGTTCATTGACGAGACGACGCCGCTGTTGCCGGATGACTCGGAGCACGAAGCGCAGCCCACTCTGGGATTTCAGCGCGTATTGCAACGGGCTGTTTTTCATGTCCAATCTTCCGGTCGGGATGAGGTCACTGGCGCCAATGTGCTGGTGGCCATCTTCAGCGAGCAGGAGTCTCAGGCGATCTATCTGCTGCAGAAGCATGGGGTTGCCCGACTCGATGTGGTCAACTACATCTCCCACGGTATCTCAAAGGTTCATGATGAAGCGGGTGAAGAGGTAGATCAGTTTCAGGAAGCGGCTGATCAGGAGGGTGAAGGCGTCCCTCAGAAGCCGTTGGAGAGCTATGCGGTAAACCTAAATGAGCAGGCGCGACTGGGTAAGATCGATCCGTTGATCGGGCGCAAGGAGGAGATCGAACGCACTGTTCAGACCCTCTGCCGGCGGAGAAAAAACAACCCCCTGCTGGTGGGGGAGGCCGGTGT
>JBEVXV010000745.1:0-6603 GCA_040505915.1 Sedimenticola sp.
GTACAATTACACAATGGTACGAAACGATATGTCTATATACAAGCGAGCAAGAGCACCAGGCTCAGTCAAGCAAACGCACTACCGGTATTGAACGCACTACCGGTATTGACTGGGACCAACATCCAGGTGACTTCACTGAGAAATGTTGTTGGTTTTCATCCCTTTTTTATACTGATGTCTTAGTAAATTCTGATTACTGTGGGCCCTGGTCAGTCTGTGTGGATACACACACTAAGCAGAGATCACACTAATCCCATTTAACCCATGAAATATCGCCTAACAGCTATGACCGTACACGCGAACAGTGCTGGTCCTGGTCATTCTGCATAGGAAATACAGGCTGATCCGGGCCAACACCCGCCGCGCAGACAACATAGTTTATTACGGTATTATGGTCTGGTTTAACCCTTACAACACTAAGTAACTTAATGGGCTCTTCCATGCCAATGTTTCGCGCTGTTTCATTGGACCATTCAAATTTTCAGGCTCTTCCATTCTTCAAAAAATGGTAATATTTTCAAATTTGAAAACTATGAAACCTGATGAGACGGCTGGTTACCAGCCGGCTCACCTGGATCTGCACTGTGTGTACACATTGTCTGTATACAGGACTGTAGTGTTGAAAGGGTTAATCATGTGCTATAAAAGCCACATACACTGCGTGCGCAAAATGCCAACAAGTGGAAGTAAGTTCGGTCCTCAGACGACATGTGATCTCTGACAAGTTCTTCATTTCCACCTAGCACATGAATGATTAATGAATTCGTGTCCATATTGCTTAGATAATCGTACAGTTGTGTACCGAACTTTGCACGCAGGTTGTGCCAAAATACACAAACAGCTGATCTTACACTCGGATCACTACATTCACTGAGTAAATGGTACAGTTCATCGCAACAGATTGCCCAACATTTATCACAGATTTTGTGAACATCAGGTACAACTCGTATAGTACATAGTCGTGCGACAAAAGTGCACGCACTTAAACTGGATGGACAGGTCAGTGCCGCGCGCCACAGATTTGATGGTTTTAATGCTGATTGAATGTTACTGAACCGCTCAAACTGTGGGTTACTCGTTAACCTAGTTTTCCAGAACATTTCCTCATGAGTCGCAACATAATTTTTATATTTACGATTCCAGCACTGTTTCGTGAGCCATTGGCTATTATTTGAAAATTTGTAAATGCTATCAGACAAATTGTATTTCTGGAGCACACGAAAGAGGTCTGGAATGTAACCATACTGAACTGAACAGCTCGAAATCAAGAATTGATACAATCTGTGTGTAAACAGATATTTAACAAGATATGTGTTGTCACAACGACACAGCATCCCATAGAAGTTCAGTTTTTGCGCGTCCATATACGACTCCAGTGAGCTAATGCCAAGCATTCCCAGTGCGCAGTCTGACCGTGTTTGCTTGGGAAATGACTGTATCACCTTAATGCAAAAGTGATGTACAGTTTCAAGTTTGCGCTTGTTTGTAGCAGATATTCCATTCCACAGATCACAGCCGAATAGAGCACGCGGGAGTACAATCGTCTGATAGAGTTTGAGCGCGGTTATTGGATTTAAACCATCACTGTGGAGCCCAGAGTTTACCAGCGAGAGAAATGTTCCACGTGCAGATTGGACCACTGTATCTGTGTTGCCCGGACGAACCATGTATTTGGACTGCACGATGCCCAGGTGTTTGTATTCCGTGACTTCGGAGATTGTGGTAGATCCGTACTTCCATTGGCGAGCGTGGTTTGCGAATTTGTGTCTAGATTCGCCGAAAACGATGATCGCGCTCTTAACAGGGTTATAGCGAAATCTCCACAATGAGCTGTAATTACGACAAATCTCCAGCATGCCATCTATACTGTGTTTGCTCAATGCCAGCAGCGCAATGTCGTCTGCCTGTGTGGGAGCACTGAATGACCTGTCGCCCACAGACAAGCCAAGGTGTGAGTCGTCGAGCTGCTGTAGTAGGTCGTTAACGTAAACGGCGTACAGGAATGGTGAGGTTATCGCCCCTTGTCTCGTTCCCTGTTGGACATGTACCCAGTCAGACAATACACCCTGGCATAGTACCTTACTTCTCATATTGTTGTACATGGTCGCGATTGTCCTCAGGTCTTTTCCTCGCACGCCAAAATCAAACAACTTACACAGCAAGCCGTCGATCCAGACCCGGTCAAATGCCTTCTCGGCATCGAGAAAGCACGTAAATAACTCGCTGCCTCTCTCGCGACAATAGTCTATGCACTCTTGCAAGATAAACGACACCATTTTGCAGCTTTTGTTCTTCTGGAACCCGTGTTGTAATGGGTGTAATTTGTTTGTATAGTTTTTGCGTTCAAGTCTACTAAGTAGCAGTTTTTCATATAGTTTAGATATAACCGGAGTCAGCGAGATTGCCCGATAACTGTTTGGATCAGTAAGCGGTTTACCGTGTCCTTTATGGAGCGTTACTATAAGTCCGTCTTTGAACGAATCGGGAACACGCTCCTGTATAAGTAATTGCTGGAATAAGCTATGTAAGCATTGCTGCAGGCGATGACCACCGTATATCAGGTGCTCGTACGTCACACTGTCCGAGCTGGCTGATTTACCTAACGGTAACGACTTGAGTAGGTTATGTAACTCGTCCGGTAATAGGTCGTATGTAATTTCACAGTTATCGCAATTTGCGGTGGCGTTATCACGTTGTAAAATGTCCTTAACTTTATTTTCGACAAACTGCTTATTTTGTACCGAAAAGTTGTCATCTATAGTAGGTGAATATAGTTCATTGAAGTAGTGACACCAACCGGAAGCTATGACCTGGGAGTCAGTTACAATAGTGGATGAGTCGAAACACATTTCATTACCAGGGTTGCAACGTTTATTTGTTCTCTTAGATTTCACAAATTTCCAGAATTGGTTTTGATCGAGCTCACACATTTTATCAATACGTTCATATTCCAGCCGTTTGTGTGCATTCGCGCGGAGCCGTAGTTCTTTCCGAAACGTTCGTTTAGATTCTTTGTAATCGCTGTACACTAGAGATTGAGTATCTCTAGGCTGGCCGTTATTTATCCAGATAATACGTTTTTCTTTCATAATGTTGTGTAATGTGTTAAGTTGGGCTGACCAGTATGGTTTTAAATATGGCTTAAATTCACGTCTTTGCAGGCACGACTCAGAGGACGTAATAATACATTCCACTATGGTGTTGTACGTCTGGTCTATGTCCTCATAATGTAGCGATTGATTATTCAGCAGAGAATCAAGTGTACATGTATAGTTAGTGACATGTGTCGTGTTTTTCCAGTTATATACTTTGTTGTCGCGAGCGTTAGCGTACAACTCACATGTCGCATGTTCCAGGGACAGGGAGCACACAATCGGCAAGTGACGAGACACGTTTAATGGGGCATCGTCTAATATAGAGCACTGTTGTATGTCGGAAATGCAGTTTTCGTGTGCCAATATGTGGTCTATAAAACTGGGAGCCCCGCCATTGTATGGGATAAACGTGAATTTGGGTCCATGGCACAATGCTAGCCGCGTTACTGGCGTCATATTACACTGGTGAAATGCGCCAGACAAATAACTGTCACGACTTCGACACCCGTGAGCATGTACATTTTCTACAAACTGAGCATTGAAATCTCCTATTATCAACACGCGACCGTCGATGGAGTACACAGAACATAGGTCGCATAGTTTGTCAACATAGTCTTTGTACACATTCAGTGGGTACGTTGATGTGGGAAGGTACACTTGAATAATATAAATGTTCCCTGCCGGAAGTACTAATTTTAATACAGCCAGCCTATCATCGTCAATGTCGATAATATTAACCATACTATCGATGCGGATATGCCAGAGGAAAGCTACACCCCCTTTGCCAATACGTCTAGTGTTCATGCAGCTCGTGGATTTCGAGGTAACAACGTATGATTTGTAGTTACCATTGAAACTATCCAGAATGTTTGCATTTTCAGGCAAGAGCCAGTGCTCAGATAACCCACACACGTCAATATCATGCTTTTGTAGTTCTGTGTCGATATAAGGAATACCGGTCATAATGCCGGTAGCATTCCACGTCATAATGTTAATATTGGTTGTAGCCGCCATCGGGATTACGTTTGCTTCTGTCCCGCCTGGATGGCGGTCGCGTGATCCACTGTCGGCACGACACCCCGTCCGGCCAGAAGCTGGGATCCTCGACAATGTACCCGTGCTCCTCCCATATCGACATGTACGCCGATAGTGACTCAGTGTTCCGACTATTAAATAATGTTAGTTGTGTACATTTGACGTTGTTCTGTGACATAAAATCGTGAATGTCATTTTCCGTTGCGTCTAGGTCAATGTTACCAACGTAATATTTTGTTAGATTATGACGCGCCACACCCCGGAATCTAGCAGGTGCGCCGCCGTTATCACGATTGGAGGCGGCCGGATTACCTTTACCATATTCAACAGTAACACATATAGGATGTTCACGATCGCTAGCTTGACGTCGGTCGTGTTCCGTTGACGCTACACTAATAACGTCAGTGTCCTCGATTTCGATTACGTCCCGTGGAGTTGTAGTCGCCGTGCGTGACTGCGTTTGTTTGTTGGTAGCAGCTACTTTAGTCTGGTTACGTTTGAACGGGGCGCTGGGTGACGCACGAGTCAGACCGGGCATATCGAAGATTGGGACGGGTGGACTGACGTCATTTGTATCAGTAGATGCGGAAGACATACCATTGGTTGTTTTAGCGTTACATGACGATTTGGTAACTTCTATCACCGTGGAACACATGTCTGTAATTTGTGCACCAATGTCTAGAGCTAGGGATTTGAAGCAATCTTCTAGATTAGACATGTTATTCTCACTGATTTTGTTTTCAATGTCCTTAATCTGACGTTTGACGACGTTGATGCCGTTAGCTGACCGATTAACGGCACTTTCCGCGTCACAGGCTTTCCTCTCGGTTGATTCTACAGCTGACTGAGTTAGCTTTTGCTGTTGCTGAAGTTCTTTCACGTGCGATTTCGTTGTGTTGTTACCGGATGTCAATAAGTCCCGTACGTGATCGACGCCGTTTGCATTGTCTCTGACGTTAACGTCAACTTCTGCCAGTTTTGCAGTCATTGAATGTCTATTCTTTTCCAGGCTAATAACCAGAGACGATATTTTTGCGATACCTTCCGACAACGATTTGCATGAGAAAGCTTTGTCTTTCGCGAGTTTAGGAAACAGAGTTTTATCTATGTTCACCTTACATGCCGTTAATTCCTTTTCAATGTTTGATATGCCACTTTTCATTGTGTTAGAGATCTCCAAAATGTCCGATTTGGCTTTTAGCATGTCCGATTTCAACAGGTTGACATCCGTTAAGAGGGAGATAACCGTGTTTTTAATAACCGATAATTCAGATTGCATAGAAACGCTGTCGGTGCGAGTTACCGTACCTGGAGTATTGTTAACAGCAGAAATCACTGTGTCCCTCCGAGTTGCGGGTTTAAATATATCGTCAATGTCTGGCCGACAGCCATTCAAGAACTGGGACAGAGCATGACAGTCAACGGCGTACTTTTCAGTAACAGTACTTTTGTTAGTGTTTTTACGGGTGATTAGTGAGCCTTTTGGGCCGTTTTCACTTTTCTTCGCTCTTTCCGCAAGTTTTGAACGATACATAGATAACGTTTCCTCACATCCATGTGTAGACTTTAATAAAGTTTGTATATATATGTCCCGCGGCATGCCGTCTACTTCCTGGTCAAGTCGATCCAATACCACGTCGTTATAAGCAAACGCGGTATACATACAGCTGTCGTCAGCGTCAATTCCAGCATTGACGCCATACTCCGATTCGGCGGAAACCCGTGTATCTCCCGTCTGCACACTGGACAATGGTGCTTGCTGGCCACACTGAAGGCTAACAGCTCCACTCACGACAGACGGATCATCGCCTATGTTGCGGGAATGTACACTGTCAGAAGGTGCCATTTCGGGTGAATATGCACACTTAGCAAAGGTCTGGTCAGTCTCCATTGTTCGATTGTAGATAATCGCCCAGAGGTTAACTGCTCTTTAAGCAGTGAACGAAAATGTCAAGGTGCGTACACAAATACGCACATAATCTCTCGCACAGGTATGTGCACTCATGCGTGACGAACTGAGCGTCGTGGCGCGTCGTGGCGGGTCGTGGCGCCTCCGGCGATTAGACAACCATTGTCACGAATCAAGGTGTATATCAAGCACGCATATAATAGCTAGTCATGCGTGACGATTTGAGCGTCGTGGGGGGTCGACAAAGGGCGAAATCACCCCACCCACTAGCGTCATCATACACACAGAATATGATCAAAATAGTATTGTTTCACAAGTAGATCATCACATTTAACGACGGTATATGGAAATGTACCTCAGTAGGATCAAATTATGTAATCCAATATATCCAAATCCAATTAGAAGTAACACTATTTAAATAGTTTACACGCACATTTAGACAACGACCATCATGGATGACGCCTTGTTGCTCATTTTCACTGGAGATCGTTAAAATTGATAAAAGTAGATAAAGAAAAGAAATTAATTTCGTCTAAACCAATCCTGATTTTTAAATCAACCAGG
>JBEVXV010000746.1:0-2782 GCA_040505915.1 Sedimenticola sp.
GGAAAGTATACTGCAGAGAAGTATGGTATAGACACTCCATAGTGTTACACCTGTTCGAGTAACAGTTATAAGTACGCATCGTGTGTTGTATCGGACTCGAGTGCCGTGCTGAACGCATGGGTCCGTACCAAGCACAGTAAATCTGGATGTAAACACGGCTACAGTTTCGGCACCAGCGGGGTGTCCATTTGGGTGAACAAGGGATGTCGGGCGACGTTTAATGTCTGCTACCTCCGTTAATCGCGGTAAGTAACTCCCATTTAAAGCACCGGCTTGCAGCATACGTTCCACCGTGGCACATAGAGTATTCGGACTGGTGGCCGCGTTAAATAAATGTCATAATCATCATCATCACCCGGGTTCGATTCCTGGTGCCGGATTTAGCGAAATACTAAAACAGTATTTTTCACTCAACATGCTAGCCAATTCGTGCCTAGCGTCTCATATTTGAGACACCTATTACATCTGGCAGCAGCAATTAAGTGTTGACAGATTTATTTATTTTAATCAGCTAATATAGCTGTTATTATTCCATTGTATCATGTTACACCAGTTTCCCCAGTCTGTATGTGTATTTAGTTGTATTTTTCAGTTCGTATTCACGTGAGATGGTCAAATTCTAGCTAGAGAACATGGCTGCCAAAAGGTATGGTATATTTATAGACATTATACAATAATGTTATGCATAATATATATAATATTTGTATTTATATGAAGACATGTATTGTTGTCACTGTGGTATATCTTATGTGAAATTAGTTTTTACTTTTTCTTATTTTTTTCTACTGACATAGATGCGTCCCAAATTTGGGTCGGCAAGCACTAGGGTGTATATCTGTATATACTGTATGTTTGTTTTATTTTGGTAAAAAGATAACGCATTAGGGCAGGCAATTGCGGAAATAACAATTCTGGCACAATGCATGTGAAACTATACAACTAGACGTTCTTCGCCAGTATAGAAACAATCAGCATGTACATCCTAACAGTCTAATCGGTGTATACACTGCCTGAAAGATGAACATTTTGGAACAGGACGTGTGTATGTAACCAGTGTAAACCATGATCAGACTAGATATATACATTTGTCAAACCAGGCATACGATATTCCATTTAAAACCAATGTAGACCCTGATCAGACTCCGGACATTTGAAGCCTGGACTTGATTCATCACTGACTACAACTGTAACTGATTGTGGTCCATATGCAAACTAGTAGATTCCTTCCGGATTATTTGTATATGTAGCTTACTGAGTTTCCCGTCATGCAATTTCCTAATACATATATTTTCAGGCTGACATTACATGAAGTTCTAAGTGCCCTGGAGGACGACACATACTTCCAAGGAGCAGCTATTTTTTTATGACTGGGCCTGATGATGCAACTAAAAGTGATGAAGATAGTGGTGATGAGGGGTCAACTTCAACAACCTAACAGGGAATATGTTACGTGGAGAAGCTACCGTAACTGTGCGGACAAGACAGAAGAGAAACATCGTATGGAACATGACAGTGCGCGTGTCGATAATTCACACCGACATTGGAAATTACACAAATGAGGGCACAACAGAACAATCAACTTCTACATCTGGCTCTGAAAAAACTGTCGATTATGATGTACAGCTTCCACAACAAGAACTGTTCTCGGGAGACGCGCAGATGGTAGGGGCAGGAGACGTATGAGGGGAGGTGCTGTTGCAAGGGGCAGAGGACGACCATCTGTTGTACCACGCAAATGGGTGCGGCAGGACACGCCAATAAAACACAATTACTTTTTTGACAGCAACTGGGAGCCACATGACTTGTTTGAATTGTTCTTCGATAATGATGTATATCTGTTACTAAACGAACAGACCATTCGTTATGCGAGGGAGAAAGGCAATCACACATTTCAGATAACTGTGGAGGAACTACAACCAACTGTTCATGGCAATGCTCTTAGTTACCGGCTATGTTCAACTTCCAAGGAGGAGGATGTACTGGGAACAGCAGATGGATGTCAAAACCTAAGTGATGTGTCAAGAACAAGGTTCGAAGAGATCCTGAAATATCTTCATGTTTGCGACAACAATGAACTGGACAAAAACGACAGAATGAGTAAAATCCGACCGCTGTTTTCGCTTACGAATGAACGATGTTTGAAATATTTCCTCATTGAACAGCATAATTATGTCGATTGATGAAGCAATGGTACCATACTTTGGTAAACACAGTGCCAAGCAGTTTATCCATGGAAAGCTAATTCGCTTTGGATTCAAAATGGGATGTTTGAACACCAGAATTGGTGTTCTGGTTCAATTTGAGCCATACCAAGGAGCAGGTTCTGGGTAGCACGAGCTTGGCCTTGGGGCTTGGGTTGTCCTTGATCTAATATCAGAATTACCGTCGGCCCACTACCGCTTGGCGTTTGACAACTTCTTCACCAGTGTTAACCTCTTGGACAGGCTAACAGAAATTAGAATTGATGGAACGGGAACGATGAGATCGAACAGTAATGAAAAATGCCCTCTCATTCCCGCAAACAGGCTCGCCAAAATTGACTGCGGAACATTTGATTAGCGCATGGATGAAACACGACACACACACTCATTGCGGAATGCAAAGACAACAACACCACCATCTTCATTGGGACCAACTGTCATAAACTTATGCCAACAAACCGAGTCCAACCGTGGTAAAAAAAATAACGGAGAATTATTGAAGTCCAGCAGCCACAGGTTATAGCCGAGTATACTCGAAATATGGGAGGTGTCGACAGGATGGACCAGAACATCAATACATA
>JBEVXV010000747.1:0-9672 GCA_040505915.1 Sedimenticola sp.
AGCCAGTTTCTTGTTGCATTGTCGGGATTGTTACAGTCACTGAGCGAAATCACCCTAAAACGCTATATGTTTAATATACAATTCTATCTGTGTGTTGACGCCTGTCAGAGCAGCCATGTTTGACAGATAAATTTAGATTGTCACAACAATTTTGAATGTAGGTGTCTGAAAATTTCAACAGTCACTATATATGGTATAGGATGTCAGGTGAGATGTGTATGAACGATGTGTTGTGTATTTTCCTTATTTCTATGCCTTTTTAAAGCTAAATCGTTGATTTTTCTTTGTGTTTTTTACTGTTTTGAAATCCACATCATTCTATCAGTCAGGTGTGGTGATATTTTTCATGTATATTTCCACTTACATCATCAAGATGGATGCCATGTGCTTAAGACTAACAATTAAACTGAATTCTTTGTCAGAACTTTCAGATAATGGGGAATGTCTGTTATGGAATGGTTCATTATGGAGAAAAGGCCGTTATGGGGTTTTATCATATCGGGATCCTGTCTCCGGTGTGTGGTACAAGAAGAATGCTCACATAGTTGCCTTAATGCTCTCACAGAGAAACTTTCAAGTGGCTGCAAATATAGATTGCAGTCACTTATGCAATAATAAACTTTGTGTCAATGCAGGTCACTTAAGTTTTGAGCCCCGTGCCGTAAACAACGCAAGAAAGTACTGTTTTGGGGAAGGAGTTTGTGTTGGACATGAGAGCTACCCAGACTGCATGGTCAATTTGTTTGTGTGGTGAGTAGGTATAAACTAGTTTGCATGTTTCTGTTAATTTCAGGTGCAACTGACATGCACCGGCGACCAACATGTTCATTTTGAATTATTTAGCTGCTGAAAAGGGGCCTTGTTGAATTTGCAATCCGGAGGTAGCTGTAACACTTAATTAGCCGAGCCGCCTCATCAGGTTCAACCCTGTGCACACTAGGCATATGTTTTGTTACTTGGAAATAATATGTGATTGGATCTAGGTGTACAATAGTTGATTGTGAGCACAATAAGGTTGTTTTTGTTAATAACTTGTCATTCTTTTTTATCTGTGGTCCCCATTTGCTGCAGTTTGGGTATGGATAAATGTCTGTAAGTAAAGATTGGCTATTCAATTCATACTGCACAACCATTACCTAAAGACAATACCCAGCTACCCAGCCAACAATGTCTCTGCCTGCTTTAAATGACAAGGCAGATGATACTGTGAGCCGAGTAGCTAGATACCCTGTCTCGAATCCATGGGCAACCACTAAGCAAGTCCTGAAGTTGATGGCCTCTCGTCGTTCGAGTGTTCAGGGTCCTGTGAGTAAGAGTGATCCGCTTTGTCAAGTTGCCCTTTCTTGTAGTCGGAAACCCTCCCACTTTGCTTGTACTGGTAATGTGCCTTCTCCATGTATCCTCTCCTCAGATGTCGCTTTTTGGTTACCTCTGGCCGTTTGCTATATTCTCTGTGAAAGTTGAACTCCTTATTCAGCCGGTCCAGGGCAGTGTTTGCCTGCACTGAATAGTTGATTCCTCCTGATATGCGATGTCTCTTTTTTCTTATAGATTCGGCAATGCCACAGTTATATTTCAATATGGTTGATGAAACCCTTGCACTAAAGTTTCTAGAATAGTTAACATTTTTTGGCAGGTTTACTCCGCAGGACCGATTGAAGGCTTCGTTTTTCTGTGTTGTGTAGCCATACCTCGTTAACTGGAATGCCTGTTCACTGAGTCTCATTTTCAATATGTCTGCCATCAGCTTTTTATCGTTCTCATTCATTTGCAGAGGCGGAAGTTGATTTGGACCTAGAAACTTCGACCGTGTCCACCAGTTATCTGTGACGTCTCCAGTGCAGACAACAGAGTCCAGCAAACATTTTGAGTGGTCGTCTGCATAGCACGCCAGTGTTGCATCGATGATTCTTGGGATCTTACAGGTAACATGCGTTAAGTCTCCATTTGATATGTTCATCAGTTCTTTACATATAGCATTGCATCGAGCCCGGACGTCTTTGCTTAATAGTAGCCTCCTGGTATTGTAGTCCGCCTTCGTTGATGCATCAGGGAACATGTCTCGACTGAATACAGCATTATTGCAGTGTTTGAACTGCGTACTGCTCAAATGAACGGTATCTGCCATTCTTGTTACTTTCCATTGTGGAATCAGTTTCGAGCAAAAGCTGTTAAAACCTGCAGCACTTTTCGCATCTCCATCCGTCACAGCATAGCGCACCAGCATGCCTTTCATAAATATATTTTCTGCCATGGCCTTTCCCATTTCAAACTCTGAATGTGGTGCGACAGCAGCTAGGTTTGCGGTGCAACCCTCATGCCCGCCCGGACACTGCACTTCATAACCTTCCCCTCTAAGCCACGCACCAGTCCAACATAACTTATTCTCTACAGCCATGGCTACAATGTACTCCATTTCTGTATTTTTCTCCATAGCAATGCTATAGGCTTGGGATGCCCGTTGTCCTGGTTTTTTAGTTGAACCAAAGCCGATGGCATTGTAGCGAGCATCTACACTGACATCAATGACATCAGGCCGATTATCTCCCCTGGCTAACTTAGTTGCTTTCACTTCTTCCAACCTTTCATTCATGTCCTCGGTAGCTAACTGGGTCACTTGCTCAGCCACTTTATTGGCCGTCCTCCTCATGCCTGTCGCTGTAGGTGGCGGTATGTCTAACCCAGACAGCAGTACACGCGTCCGTGTAGGTCCCATAGGGGTGTCCAATAAAACCGACTGCAAGTCACGATTGATTAGTGCCGGGTTTGGTCCTGGTTTGTGGCTCTGTTCAATTTCCGTAAACAACTTGTATTCGGGTGACTTGAATTTGCAGATTTTGCAACGGTACACAAATCTCCATGCCATTCCTTGCTTCTTTTCAGATGCTATTTCCAACTGGATCCCAGGACATGCCGCATGCTGCGCGTCGTGCAGTTGGTAGATGGAATTCATCATCTCAACCAATTTGAAGTTATTGACGATTCGCATCCCCTCAGACACTTCCTGGGCTGGTAAGCATTTGTTTGGAACTACTTTTCTTGCTCGCAAACTTCGAACAGTGTTATAACTGGTCGTAGGTTGCTGGTGTAATACTTCTAAAGCTGATCCTTGTTCTAAAGTAGTTTGGCCCGCAGCGCCACTGGTCGGATCCGAGCTTCCAGGAATGCTTATTGAATCCTCGTGAATTTCAAGACCTGAAGTGCTTGCCTCCCCCCATGTTGGTCGCCGGGTGGAATTACAACAGATTTGCCTCTGTTTGTCCCTGACTTACTTTTTCGCTTGAAGAAAGTTTCTTTACGCTTCCTGTAGCCTTTCATATCTTGTCTCTCAGAAACACAGTGCACACTATTAAACTTAGTCCAAGACAAAGAATTACCAAAGTTTCAGACCTGTATCTATGACCTGATAGTGGGGTGTGTAGGGAACTTTAATGGCCTTTTTCCCCCAGACTTTAGCATTTTAGTGATGGTCATGAGAAAACCAGGTCAGTAGATGGAAACAAATTCCGCCCGTCCAACCCCCACCCCACCTCTTATGTTTCTGTAACCAGCCAGAATCTGATCATAGTCTTCAATGTAATTAAATAATCAAGTATAAACATATTGCATTCTTCTGTGAACAATGTATACCATGATCCGACTGCATATTTTTGCAGTCTGATCCATAGGCTGGGCACAACAGTTGTAGAAAATCAACATTATTTGTTGGGTAAATTGACAGATAACTTGTGCATGCATGTTAAGTTTGCATGTACTGATTATCTCCCCTGAAACACAAATATTTTGTCTGCAATATGTTCCACAATTTCCATGGAGGCCTTCAGTCTGGTACAGAAGGCAAATCAGTGTATATTTCACAGCACGCTCATGATTACATGTAGGCATGTATATTATTCCTTATTGTGGGGGAAATGATGAAAATGTGTTAACAAAAAAAGTTTGAATTGGAAATGTTAATTGGAGACCAACTTTTATGCATGCATGCACAAGACTATATAATTAGTGGTTGTGGGCTTTGCAATGTGCAATTCCAGCTGGATTTCAGCTGCATGTAGACTATTTCCTTTAATATATAATAGTTTGGACCTGATTTTATGTGGCCATTACAATACGCGACAAAAAACAAAAAAAAAAACTTTCATTTAGAATCGCCTCTTAATTATCTCTCTACTGGCTTTCTGAGATAAACGAGAAGGCTTAAATGTGACTAATATATCTTCCGATACTGTTTGCCTTGATTTGGTCTGAATAATGTCTAAAGAAACATGAAAAGAGTGTTTAAATTTGCTGCCGAAATATGAAATTTTACTTTAAAATTTAAATAAATTGATTAAAATTTGGAATTTAGTCATTTTTAAAGCCAAATATGATATTATTTTTTCTTATTTCATAAAGACAAATAAAATTCAAGTGTACAACTCTTTATCTCATGCAGAAATATTGAAAACTTAGTTAAATATTGCAATTTCAGCAATGGACGTAAGAAAGGCCTCGTCAAGCTCTTGAAAATGGAATTTGCTGGAAATGCAGCTGGTGTTTCAAACCCATAAGTTTGATTTCCAGGGCCTCAATTTACACAAACTTCGCTTGATTCTGATTGACAATTTACCCCACTATACTGTCACGCTTATATTTGTTACTTTGGTAGAAAACAAACATACTGACAGACCTCAGGACACAGATAGAGTATTTCCGGGTCAGTACTCTCAAAAAATAGTACGGAAAAAAATATGTATGTGTTCATTGTGGTTGCTCTTGCAGACATTGGGGTCTATTTTGGCTGTGCATTTGTGCATGTGGAGATAATATGCCCACTCAAGTAATGGAAATCAGGCAATTTCTGCAATTTTGAAGGGACTATTTTGTGTCGTGACAGACAGTGCCTTGTGATGTGAATCGGCTTGGCAAGCCCGGAAACGTTATGATTTTTGACCCCTGTCTGACGTTTGCTTACAATGTGGAAAAACGAAATGGTTTACCCATGCTGATATTTTGGCCGAAACAGGACCAGACCCATTGCTATAAGCCGATGTAAGCCAGTTTCTTGTTGCATTGTCGGGATTGTTACAGTCACTGAGCGAAATCACCCTAAAACGCTATATGTTTAATATACAATTCTATCTGTGTGTTGACGCCTGTCAGAGCAGCCATGTTTGACAGATAAATTTAGATTGTCACAACAATTTTGAATGTAGGTGTCTGAAAATTTCAACAGTCACTATATATGGTATAGGATGTCAGGTGAGATGTGTATGAACGATGTGTTGTGTATTTTCCTTATTTCTATGCCTTTTTAAAGCTAAATCGTTGATTTTTCTTTGTGTTTTTTACTGTTTTGAAATCCACATCATTCTATCAGTCAGGTGTGGTGATATTTTTCATGTATATTTCCACTTACATCATCAAGATGGATGCCATGTGCTTAAGACTAACAATTAAACTGAATTCTTTGTCAGAACTTTCAGATAATGGGGAATGTCTGTTATGGAATGGTTCATTATGGAGAAAAGGCCGTTATGGGGTTTTATCATATCGGGATCCTGTCTCCGGTGTGTGGTACAAGAAGAATGCTCACATAGTTGCCTTAATGCTCTCACAGAGAAACTTTCAAGTGGCTGCAAATATAGATTGCAGTCACTTATGCAATAATAAACTTTGTGTCAATGCAGGTCACTTAAGTTTTGAGCCCCGTGCCGTAAACAACGCAAGAAAGTACTGTTTTGGGGAAGGAGTTTGTGTTGGACATGAGAGCTACCCAGACTGCATGGTCAATTTGTTTGTGTGGTGAGTAGGTATAAACTAGTTTGCATGTTTCTGTTAATTTCAGGTGCAACTGACATGCACCGGCGACCAACATGTTCATTTTGAATTATTTAGCTGCTGAAAAGGGGCCTTGTTGAATTTGCAATCCGGAGGTAGCTGTAACACTTAATTAGCCGAGCCGCCTCATCAGGTTCAACCCTGTGCACACTAGGCATATGTTTTGTTACTTGGAAATAATATGTGATTGGATCTAGGTGTACAATAGTTGATTGTGAGCACAATAAGGTTGTTTTTGTTAATAACTTGTCATTCTTTTTTATCTGTGGTCCCCATTTGCTGCAGTTTGGGTATGGATAAATGTCTGTAAGTAAAGATTGGCTATTCAATTCATACTGCACAACCATTACCTAAAGACAATACCCAGCTACCCAGCCAACAATGTCTCTGCCTGCTTTAAATGACAAGGCAGATGATACTGTGAGCCGAGTAGCTAGATACCCTGTCTCGAATCCATGGGCAACCACTAAGCAAGTCCTGAAGTTGATGGCCTCTCGTCGTTCGAGTGTTCAGGGTCCTGTGAGTAAGAGTGATCCGCTTTGTCAAGTTGCCCTTTCTTGTAGTCGGAAACCCTCCCACTTTGCTTGTACTGGTAATGTGCCTTCTCCATGTATCCTCTCCTCAGATGTCGCTTTTTGGTTACCTCTGGCCGTTTGCTATATTCTCTGTGAAAGTTGAACTCCTTATTCAGCCGGTCCAGGGCAGTGTTTGCCTGCACTGAATAGTTGATTCCTCCTGATATGCGATGTCTCTTTTTTCTTATAGATTCGGCAATGCCACAGTTATATTTCAATATGGTTGATGAAACCCTTGCACTAAAGTTTCTAGAATAGTTAACATTTTTTGGCAGGTTTACTCCGCAGGACCGATTGAAGGCTTCGTTTTTCTGTGTTGTGTAGCCATACCTCGTTAACTGGAATGCCTGTTCACTGAGTCTCATTTTCAATATGTCTGCCATCAGCTTTTTATCGTTCTCATTCATTTGCAGAGGCGGAAGTTGATTTGGACCTAGAAACTTCGACCGTGTCCACCAGTTATCTGTGACGTCTCCAGTGCAGACAACAGAGTCCAGCAAACATTTTGAGTGGTCGTCTGCATAGCACGCCAGTGTTGCATCGATGATTCTTGGGATCTTACAGGTAACATGCGTTAAGTCTCCATTTGATATGTTCATCAGTTCTTTACATATAGCATTGCATCGAGCCCGGACGTCTTTGCTTAATAGTAGCCTCCTGGTATTGTAGTCCGCCTTCGTTGATGCATCAGGGAACATGTCTCGACTGAATACAGCATTATTGCAGTGTTTGAACTGCGTACTGCTCAAATGAACGGTATCTGCCATTCTTGTTACTTTCCATTGTGGAATCAGTTTCGAGCAAAAGCTGTTAAAACCTGCAGCACTTTTCGCATCTCCATCCGTCACAGCATAGCGCACCAGCATGCCTTTCATAAATATATTTTCTGCCATGGCCTTTCCCATTTCAAACTCTGAATGTGGTGCGACAGCAGCTAGGTTTGCGGTGCAACCCTCATGCCCGCCCGGACACTGCACTTCATAACCTTCCCCTCTAAGCCACGCACCAGTCCAACATAACTTATTCTCTACAGCCATGGCTACAATGTACTCCATTTCTGTATTTTTCTCCATAGCAATGCTATAGGCTTGGGATGCCCGTTGTCCTGGTTTTTTAGTTGAACCAAAGCCGATGGCATTGTAGCGAGCATCTACACTGACATCAATGACATCAGGCCGATTATCTCCCCTGGCTAACTTAGTTGCTTTCACTTCTTCCAACCTTTCATTCATGTCCTCGGTAGCTAACTGGGTCACTTGCTCAGCCACTTTATTGGCCGTCCTCCTCATGCCTGTCGCTGTAGGTGGCGGTATGTCTAACCCAGACAGCAGTACACGCGTCCGTGTAGGTCCCATAGGGGTGTCCAATAAAACCGACTGCAAGTCACGATTGATTAGTGCCGGGTTTGGTCCTGGTTTGTGGCTCTGTTCAATTTCCGTAAACAACTTGTATTCGGGTGACTTGAATTTGCAGATTTTGCAACGGTACACAAATCTCCATGCCATTCCTTGCTTCTTTTCAGATGCTATTTCCAACTGGATCCCAGGACATGCCGCATGCTGCGCGTCGTGCAGTTGGTAGATGGAATTCATCATCTCAACCAATTTGAAGTTATTGACGATTCGCATCCCCTCAGACACTTCCTGGGCTGGTAAGCATTTGTTTGGAACTACTTTTCTTGCTCGCAAACTTCGAACAGTGTTATAACTGGTCGTAGGTTGCTGGTGTAATACTTCTAAAGCTGATCCTTGTTCTAAAGTAGTTTGGCCCGCAGCGCCACTGGTCGGATCCGAGCTTCCAGGAATGCTTATTGAATCCTCGTGAATTTCAAGACCTGAAGTGCTTGCCTCCCCCCATGTTGGTCGCCGGGTGGAATTACAACAGATTTGCCTCTGTTTGTCCCTGACTTACTTTTTCGCTTGAAGAAAGTTTCTTTACGCTTCCTGTAGCCTTTCATATCTTGTCTCTCAGAAACACAGTGCACACTATTAAACTTAGTCCAAGACAAAGAATTACCAAAGTTTCAGACCTGTATCTATGACCTGATAGTGGGGTGTGTAGGGAACTTTAATGGCCTTTTTCCCCCAGACTTTAGCATTTTAGTGATGGTCATGAGAAAACCAGGTCAGTAGATGGAAACAAATTCCGCCCGTCCAACCCCCACCCCACCTCTTATGTTTCTGTAACCAGCCAGAATCTGATCATAGTCTTCAATGTAATTAAATAATCAAGTATAAACATATTGCATTCTTCTGTGAACAATGTATACCATGATCCGACTGCATATTTTTGCAGTCTGATCCATAGGCTGGGCACAACAGTTGTAGAAAATCAACATTATTTGTTGGGTAAATTGACAGATAACTTGTGCATGCATGTTAAGTTTGCATGTACTGATTATCTCCCCTGAAACACAAATATTTTGTCTGCAATATGTTCCACAATTTCCATGGAGGCCTTCAGTCTGGTACAGAAGGCAAATCAGTGTATATTTCACAGCACGCTCATGATTACATGTAGGCATGTATATTATTCCTTATTGTGGGGGAAATGATGAAAATGTGTTAACAAAAAAAGTTTGAATTGGAAATGTTAATTGGAGACCAACTTTTATGCATGCATGCACAAGACTATATAATTAGTGGTTGTGGGCTTTGCAATGTGCAATTCCAGCTGGATTTCAGCTGCATGTAGACTATTTCCTTTAATATATAATAGTTTGGACCTGATTTTATGTGGCCATTACAATACGCGACAAAAAACAAAAAAAAAAACTTTCATTTAGAATCGCCTCTTAATTATCTCTCTACTGGCTTTCTGAGATAAACGAGAAGGCTTAAATGTGACTAATATATCTTCCGATACTGTTTGCCTTGATTTGGTCTGAATAATGTCTAAAGAAACATGAAAAGAGTGTTTAAATTTGCTGCCGAAATATGAAATTTTACTTTAAAATTTAAATAAATTGATTAAAATTTGGAATTTAGTCATTTTTAAAGCCAAATATGATATTATTTTTTCTTATTTCATAAAGACAAATAAAATTCAAGTGTACAACTCTTTATCTCATGCAGAAATATTGAAAACTTAGTTAAATATTGCAATTTCAGCAATGGACGTAAGAAAGGCCTCGTCAAGCTCTTGAAAATGGAATTTGCTGGAAATGCAGCTGGTGTTTCAAACCCATAAGTTTGATTTCCAGGGCCTCAATTTACACAAACTTCGCTTGATTCTGATTGACAATTTACCCCACTATACTGTCACGCTTATATTTGTT
>JBEVXV010000748.1:0-3226 GCA_040505915.1 Sedimenticola sp.
TCACCTGCTGCTTGAGCTGTTCGAAGCCTTCGGTACGTTGTTCAATAAAGTCGTGATCCAGCAGATCCTCGTCAATAATCGTATGGATCATGGCGCTGAGCAGGGCAACATCGCTGTCTGGGCGGAACTGCAGCACATAGTCGGCATGACGGGCGATGGGGGTTCGTCGTGGATCCATCAGGATCAGGGTCTTGCCCGCCTTCACCCTATTCTTCATAAAGGTGGCGGCCACCGGATGGTTACTGGTGGGGTTGGAGCCGATGATGATCATCAGATCCGTCGCCTCGACATCGAGCACCGGATTGGAGACCGCCCCTGAACCCAGCCCCTCCAGCAGCGCCGCCACGCTGGAGGCGTGGCAGAGGCGGGTACAGTGGTCAACATTGTTGCTGTGAAAACCGGTTCTCACCAGTTTTTGAAATAGGTAGGCCTCCTCATTGCTCCCCTTGGCCGAGCCGAAACCGGCCAGCGCCTTGCCGCCGCGTCTATCCAGCGTTTTCTTCAGCCCGGCAGCGGCGACATCCAGCGCCTCCTCCCAGGTAGCCTCCCTGAAGGTCGCACTATAGTCTGCCGGATCGCCTATACCCTCGGGTGACTTTGTCACACCCACACGCCGGATAAGTGGCTTCTGCAGGCGGTGGGGGTGGCTCACATAATCGTAGCCGAAGCGCCCCTTTACACAGAGTCGGCCCCGATTGGCAGGACCGTCTCTTCCATCGACCCAACGGATTCTATTATCACTCACATGGTAGGTGATGGCACAACCCACACCGCAGTAGGGACAGATGGAATCGGTACTGGAGTCGGCCCTCTCTGCGGCTGCACCTCCGGCAGGCATCAGTGCCCCGGTGGGACAGGCTTGGACGCACTCGCCGCAGGCAACGCAGCTGCTCGGCCCCATGGCATCGTCCAGATCGAAAACTATTTTTGCGTGACCACCACGGTAAGCGTAACCGATCACATCATTAACCTGCTCTTCACGGCAGGCGCGCAGGCAGCGGGTGCATTGAATACAGGCGTCGAGGTTGACGGCGATGGCGGGGTGGCTGCTATCTCCCAGAAGTTGCTCTCGGGGGGCAAAACGGGGTGTGCCGAGTGCCAGCTTCTGTGACCAGTAGCTGAGCTCAGAGTCTGGTCTATAGGCCGCCTCTGTCACATCTGAACGCAGCAGCTCCAACACCATGCGTTGGGCCTGTTGCGCCCGCTCGCTGCTGCTCTCTACCACCATCCCTTCACTGGGTTTGCGGCTGCATGAGGAGGCCAGCACCCGCTCACCAGCGATCTCCACCACACAGGCGCGGCAGTTACCATCCGGGCGCAACCCCTCCTTGTGGCAGAGCCGGGGTATCTCAACGCCATGGCGCTCTGCCGCCTGAAGGATAGTCTCTTCCGGCAGGGCCTCCAATATCATGCCATTAAGCGTAAATATGATGCTGCTCATCTCAGACGCCCCTCTCAAAATTAATCTCTTCCGGGAAGTGCCTAATCAAACTCAGCAACGGATTGGGAGCGGCCTGACCGAGACCACAGATAGAGGCATCACTCATCACCTGAGCCAGCTCCTTGAGTAACGGCAGATCCCATTTCGCTTGCTTCATCAGCTGCAGCGCCTTTTGAGTACCGACCCGGCAGGGGGTGCATTGACCACAGGACTCATCAGCAAAGAAGGCCATAGCGTTGACGGCGGCACGGCGTACACTGTCCTGGTTGGAGAGAACAATAATAGCGGCGGAACCGATAAAACAGCCATGCTCCTGAAGCGTATCGAAATCGAGGGGGATATCTGCCAAGGAGGCAGGCAAAATACCTCCCGAGGCACCACCGGGAAAATAGGCTTTAAGCCGGTGACCGGGCAAGATGCCGCCACAATAGTCATCCACCAGTTGGCGAAGGGTGATGCCGGCAGGGGCCAAGTGGACCCCCGGCTTGTTGACCCGGCCACTGACGGAGAAGGAGCGAAAGCCACTACGGCCATTGATACCTTGATTGCTAAACCACTCGGTACCCCGCTCAATGATCTCGCGCACCCAGTAGAGGGTCTCGAAGTTGTGCTCCAGAGTAGGACGGCCAAACAGTCCGGCTTCGGCGACGTAGGGTGGACGCTGACGAGGCACTCCCCGCTTACCCTCCAGTGACTCGATCATCGCCGACTCTTCGCCACAGATGTAGGCACCGGCACCACGACGAAGGTGAATAGCGGGCAAGGGTAGAGGCGGATCGGCCTGCAGCCGGGCAATCTCCCGCAGCAACAGGGCGCGACAACCGGCATACTCATCACGCAGATAGATATAGATCGCCTCGCACTCCACCGCCCAGGCAGCTATAAGCGCCCCCTCAAGAAGGCGGTGGGGGTCCTGCTCCAGATAGTGGCGATCCTTAAAAGTACCCGGCTCTCCCTCATCGATATTGACCGCCAACAGACGGGGGCCCTGCTGGCCGCGAACTATGCCCCATTTGCGACCAGCGGGAAAACCGGCACCACCGAGACCACGCAGACCGGAGTGCTCCAGCTCGGCGATGATCGATACGGCACTTCTCTCCCCGCTATGACACGCCCGAAGCAGTCGATACCCCCCCTGTTGGAGATAGTCGTCATACTCGATGGCATTAGCGGGTATGTCACAACGGACCTCAGCCGCCTTCACCGCGTTGGCAACAAGCAGGAGATCGGCCCCTCCAATAGGATTCTGCCCCACCACCGCCACCGGTGCCTGCTGACAGCGCCCGACACAGGGAACCCGTTGGACACGCACCCCCTCCCCCAGCCCCTCGTCCAGAGAGCTGATCAGCGCCTCGGCACCGGCAAGATCGCAGCTAATGGAGTCACAGACCCGTATGGTAATAGCCGGGGGGGGATTCTCTCCCTCTTTTACCCGATCGAAATGGTGGTAGAAGGAGGCGGTCTCATAGACCTCGGCAGGCGAGAGCCGCAACTCTTCGGCCAGCGCCACCAAATTAGCTGCAGAGAGATAGCCGTGGCGATCCTGTATCTGGTGCAGATACTCAATCAGCAGGTCACGCCGTCGCGCACCCTCCCCCAACAGCTGCTGGAGCTGCGCCACAGTTTCGGGGTCACTACGACGACCTCTCTCTCTCCACTTCTTTCTCTTAGCCACCGTATGCCTGACCTCTCCCGTCTTTAGGGAACATTTGAATTAAGCCTGGATGGTAACTATTCAGTGGCCCCTGTTCCGAGACTATTTTTACCCGGGGTCGGAGTCGATTG
>JBEVXV010000749.1:0-8691 GCA_040505915.1 Sedimenticola sp.
TACAGTTACATCTACAAATACAGGATGTTCAGTGTCCCCGGTTTATGTACAAATACAGGATGTTCAGTGTCCCGTTACATCTACAAATACAGGATGTTCAGTGTCCCCGGTGTATGTACAAATACAGGATGTTCAGTGTCCCCGTTACATCTACAAATACAGGATGTTCAGTGTCCCGGTACATCTACAAATACAGGATGTTCAGTGTACAGTTACATCTACAAATACATGATGTTCAGTGTCCCTGGTGTATGTACAAATACAGGATGCTCGGGATGCTCAGTGTCCCGGTATATTTACAGACAGGATCGGATTTGCTCTTAAACACAATTGGTAGACAGAAAAACGGAATCGTGGTCAGAATAATAGACATCATGAACATCAATTAGCACATCTCCATCTAGACCTGGACCATGTCTGTTGAAATATATATGATCAAGAAGCGAACCATTATCTGTTGTCGGCAATGTTACATACTGTCTGAATCCATATCCTTTCATTAATGATGTCAATGGCGATGTTTGGTTATCAACAAGATTATCATTGAAATCTCCTAAGACAACTGTTGGAACATGCAATGGCATTAAAGCTAATAAGGATTCAAGAAGTCGCAAAAAGTGTGGCATTGGGTGAGATGGTTTTCTGTAAATAACAGCAACAACAAGTCGTGATTTGTGAGTACTAAGGACAACTACCTTTGATTCTAATCCTTGTACTGACACTGCTTCCAGTTCTTTTGGGTTTAGGCATACATTAGCACACAGCATGAGACCATGCTTAAATTCATGATTCTGCTGACTTGGTATGTCTTGTCGGAATGATACATAGTTGTGTGTATTAAGAAATTGATCAATGTTATGTTCATTCGTGAGATAGGTTTCTGTGAAGCACATCACGTCAGTTTTGGAGTATATGCGTTTTTCCACATTATTCTGGAGATCGATCAATTTCTCCAAGAAGTAACGGACATTCAAGTGACCAACTGTGATCCACTCAGGTGTGGCTAGGTTCAGGAGACCCGGTTGTGCTGGTGGAACAATTTGATTTTTGCACATCTCGATCATTTCCTGAGAAATATTCTTATTTACCTTAATACCATCAGCATCAAAGTCGGTTATGTACAGACCATGTAGTGTTTTCACACGGCTAAAGGCGACATATGCTTGCCCAGTGGCAAAAAGTCTCGCCCCTTTCATGCTGACAACAATTTCATTCATTGTGAGACCTTGGCACTTGTGAATTGTAACAGCCCATGCTAATGTCAAAGGGAATTGTCGGCGAGATATTTGTGCACCTTTTTTGCCAGCTTTTTCATATTTGCCCTCATGGCGAACAATTGGAACTGCATGTGGAAATTCTTGTCTCCATTGGCTTGACACAATTGCCCTTTCCCCAACTTTTTCATTGTCAAATTTGACAAGAACGATAGTCACTTTGTCAGCTGCGTTTTTGATAATTGCTTCAACAGTGCCAATGGCGCCATTTACTAAGCCATCACTTGTATCCACATTGTAGAGCAACATCACTCTAGCACCTACGGCTAACACTAAAATGGTATGCAGCCCAGCAGTTTGGGAACGTTTTTCCTTCACAGACATCGCTTGCAAATCTACTAAGCCAGTGCTATCTGTTTTATCATCAGATGCCGGAATTGCTATACGCTGTACATCTCGAGGTGCAAGTTGATGTAGCTTCTTGTCATTCCTGGTATCTACGTCCCTGTGACAGGCAAAGACATGGAGAACATCATCAGGATAGTTTGGATCGTCTGTCCTTATTTCTCGCGAGCGAAGAAGTTCAATGTCATTTTTTGTATGTGTACCCACACGGACACGACAAAGCAGCTCTGCAAATTCTGTGTCATCCTTCTGTCGCATAACTTCATCCAATTCGTGAAATTTGAAATGATCCTTCCACAGAGAACCATTCAGTGCTGCCACTGGATTACACACAGGCTGGTATATCTGTGATTGACATACAGGAGGAAGTTGATACAAATCTCCAACAGCAAGAATGCAGACATTACCAAAGAGAACAGAATCCCCAGATACCCCTTTGATTTCACCAAGCCGTTTGTGTATGTTAAGCAACATGTCAGATCCCACCATTGATATTTCGTCAATAACCACCAAATGTAGATTCTCCAACCTGGATCGTAGTGTGTTTAACTTATCAAATGTAAGGGGTGCACCTCCTTTATCATACTTTGTCATGCGCAACAACAGTGCAGAATGAACAGTCATACCACCAATGTTAAATGCTGCAACTCCTGTAGGAGCTGTTAAGAGTACAGTAACATCTGTGGGTTTGATTATGCCAGACAATGCTAGAAGCTTTCTAGTATCAGAATGAATCAGTCGTATCACATGTGTCTTTCCTACACCACCTGGACCACTCAAAAACAAGCGATAAGGAGCAACTGATCTGTTATGTTTTAATGCTATCACTGCATCCTTACACCATTTCCGATGATAGAAAACAACCTGTCTCTGTTTTGCATTCAAACTGCGAATCATTTTGCGATACTCTGCAGGTAAAATAAGTTTTTTGTCAGCTTCAGCTTTGTAGCGAGCTGCTAGATCTGTCACATATTCACATGGTGTGGCCTGTATTATTGCAGCATTGGCATCTAGGTCTTCTTGTTCAATATCTCTTTCAACATGAACACCTTCATTTTCATCTTGCATGTTAGCATGTTCAGCACCTGGTGCTATGTTAGCCCACACATGTTCTGGAGGACCGTTAACTGCATTGTTAAGTATGGCTTCGTCAATCATCTCTAAATTAGCAGTGAACTTTGCTTCATTCTCTTGAATCAATTCAGTAACTGTGGAATAATGAGATATAAAGTCAGCATAAATGCCCTTCAAATCAACTTCTTCATCTCTCCATGGCAAATACAACATGAGTTTTGCCCGATAATGATTGCTTGTATCTTTCTCCAGACTGAATTTGCGAAAGCGAATCACAGCTTCACGTTTGCGTTTGTGCATTTTACCATTACCATCTTTCAACGTGATATGCTGTGGCAATGTATCACGATATGTAACATCATCATCGCTCTGATTGACATCCAATTCACGGGGCACACTATCATCAATATCCTCATCATGTTGATTAAGGCTAACAGTGTAATTAGCAGCAAAGCTTGCTAAGCACATGTCCTCTAAACAGCCTGGCCTAGAAGCATACCTGACAAGAATATTGCGTTGAAATATATCTTCATCATCATCAGTTTTGTTTTCAAGTTCCTTCTTAGTTTTCAGAACATGTGTACGATCAGATTTGGCATCAGTACATATCCACACAACTAGTCTACTCAAATGCTTATATGGTATTGACAGAATGCGGTAGACAGCTTCTTGCGCACTAAGTTCACGGTGATTCAAAAATGTGGAACCAAGACGTCTCAACATTGTCATAATATCTTGATCTTTGTATTCATTGCAGGTTTGTTTCAGTATTTCTCCAATTCCTTTCTCGCCCTTGGTCATATAAGCAGCAATATACATCACACATGCATATGCATCAACAATATATTGCACGTCTATATTTGCCTGCCACGCCTTCAAAACTGTTGCATTGTATGCATTGACACAGCATTCTGAGGGATTCCTTTTCATTACAATATGTTTGCCTTTTTCAGAGACAGCAATAGCTTTCATATACGTTTCTTCATCAAAGCCGGACTTGTTCAACAATTCCGCGAGACTGGGTGTGTCATTTGAGGAATCAATATTTGTTAATTCTACATGCACTGCAGACAATACAGATATCGCATGTTTTTTTGTCTCGGTTGCACTGTCATCAGTCGGCTCTCTGGCAATAATTATAGCTGAACTTGGAGGTCGAGGAAATTGGAATCGGCAGGATCCTTTTTTGCGACAGTAAGAAGAATGCTTATGCGTCTGCAACCTATTCACAAGATTAGCAAGTTCTATATCATCACCAGGAAGAGCACATGTAACATGCTGTTTAATGAAATCACACACTTCTTCATCAGACTGAACATCGAGTTTTGGAGCATTTTTTACCCATAGCAAGGTATGTGCATGTGGTGAACCCCGTGCTTGAAACTCTATGCGAATTACATAATCAACAATTTCACCTAAAGGTTGAGCGTTTGATTTCAAAACATGTTTTACCAGGAGTTGTAGTCTGTACTCAAACTGGCGGGCAGCCGTCACTGGATTGGATCTGAGCCACATTGAGCGTTCTTCAAATGACAATGCCTTAACGTCTTCATCAGTTAAACTCTTTCCATACTGCCTTGCAATCGTCTGTATAAGATCTGGCCATTGCATGTCAGCTGCAGATACTGTGAAGAACCATGTTGGAATACCAAGTTGTCGCACCATTGCCAGAACATCATAAAATACGGATTGAAAATATGCTGGTGATTTTTCAATATTCTATAGGCATGGTCAGATCTTATGAGTGCATTCATCTTGTCTGCACTTTTTACTAATCCAGCATTCAGACGGTTGCCGTGAAAATGTTGTCCCGCAACCCTTCGGAATACAAAGTGATTAATGTCAGATTGAACTTGCTTGTTTTCAGTGGCATATTGTGCACTAAGAAGATATTCAATAGAGTTGGCGAACCTCCCATCAACATCAATAACCGTTGATTGAAAAACCTCCGGGGAGATAATTTTACAGGTCTGCTAGTAGTAAGAGCATTTAAACCATTTGGATATTTGTCAGATTGGCTAGTTCCTCAAAATATGGATCACTAAGCAGCGGTTTTGGCCTTTCAAATTCAGCTGGTGCAATGCTGATCAGCTTATCTGCAAGTGACATATCTGGATTGTCTAGCACCATATGTGTTTCAAATGGCAAACCACAAATTGCAGAAGATTCCTCAAATGCCGCTTCATCTTCCGCAGCCATTTTGTCATCCAATGATACAGTATCAGTATTGTTGCAATCACTGGATAATGCATCACGAGTATTTGTAGCTGCGGAATCACCATCATTATTCAGAGTTTGAGGTGCTACTGTTATAGCATGATCATCTACTGAGTAAGGCTCAAGTGCAACATAATGAAATTGCTGAAGCAATTGAAGATGAAACTCATGCTTGGCTTCAAACCTTGGACATGCTGACTGTACAGGATTCCCGGTTGTGTGAACATGAATTGTTACTGAATACATGTCTGATATAGCCTGTATGGCAATATGTTCACCCCACTGACGTCCAGACCACAAGTTATCTAGATACATCTGCCACTTAATTGCTTGTTGTGTTTGTACATCTTCGATTTCAGCTATTATATGGTCTGCTTTAGTTGGCTGTTCTGTATCTGCATTGTACAAATCATTTGAAGCAATGTGATCACACACAAAATCTTTATAATTTGTTGGATGGCTGGTCATGAATGCAGCAAGTTCTTTCCTCAGTGAAGTGTATGTTATGCTGCATATTCCCAGCCTATCAAGCTGATAACATACAGAAGAGAATAAACAATGGCCATCTCTCGGAACATCAACAACTCTCAGATTTGGTTCTGTTTCAGATGTCGGAACAACAAGACTGATGCTTGGTTCTATTTCAGAAGTCGGAAAACAATCACTGACGTTTGGTTCTGTTTCAGATGTTGGAACAATAACACTGATGTTCGGTCTTGTTTCAAATGTCGGAACATCAACAACCATCATGCTAGGTTCTATTGCCGATGATGCAACATCAACAACCATCATACTTGGTTCTGTTTCAGACGGGGTATTTGTAAGTGCTCCCCAGAGCTCTGGATCATTGCTTGCAGCATCATTTGACCAATTATCATTTATGGTAACTTTTTTATAATGTGTGTTGTTAGTTTTCAACCATCTCAATGCAGCAAGAACCTTTTGGGGACGCACATAATCATACATATAATGTGATTTGTATTTCATTCGTCTCTTGAATTTGAGTGGTACTAACTGCGATTCAGAGGGCAAACGGGGAAATTGACGACATACAACATCAAGTTTAGCTGGTACATTTACTGCAGGACCATGAATCCCATGCTGCTTTCCACGTGGTAAGCCAACCATTTTCATAAACGGAATCCTCTGAGATATTAAACGTAGCTCAAGGTTGTTTAGTCCCTTCAATTCAGATGGCTGTTCAGATAACGTCAAATTGTTAGCTTTTGCTTGTGCAGGCATTTTACCCCGTTTTATGGTTAAATGGCAAGTTTTACAAATCCATTCCTTTCCAAGGGCGGATTTTAGTCGGTGAGCAAGTATAGCATGTACCATTGATCTTGAAATGTTTGTGTATTTTCCTTCTGTTAACAAACAAACACTTGATTTGTACATTAATCGATGACACGAGCAGCATACATAGTCGGCAGAATCCTTTACTTTCTTTAGGAAATTGGCAATCACTGCGTCACTGATTGATGTTTTTGCCTTTAATGGTTCCTTTCTGCGTTTTGGTCTTCCAGCATGTTCAGTTTCCTCAAGTTTTTTTTTTTTTACGATTTTCTCGCATTCTTAATTTATTTTTTTCTCTTTGTTTAAGTATGTTTTCTACGCTTTTAGCCATTTTCAGTGGCTTCGACTTTGATCAATTCAGCAAATATTCTGGTTTATTACAGCAATGGTTGGTAAATCTGCACACGTTACAATATATTGATCAGTTCAGGACTTTCATTTAGCACAGATCACAGGTTCAGTTTTGATTATTGGTTCAGTTCAGTCAGGGTTCGGCATTTTTGTTCATCAGTTCAGTATGTGTTCAGCATTGTTCAGTATATATATTCAGTTATTTTCATTGGTTCAGTATGTATTCAGCACAGTTCATTGGTTCAGTATGTATTCAGTATTTTTCATTGGGTTCAGTTCAGTACATGTTCAGCATTGTTCAGTTCAGTTAATAACATTGGTTCAGTATGTATTCAGTTATTTTCATTGGTTCAGTTCAGTGCATGTGTTCAGTTGGTACAAGTTCCATCTTTTGCTCAGTTTTGTTCATGGTTTTCAGTTTTGTTCAATACAGAAGTTCAGTTCATGGGCCGGTTTGTTCAGTGCATGTGTTCATTTCAGTTCACAAGTTATTTTGTTCAGTTCAGCATGTTCAGTGCAAAGAGTACATCAAATTTCGAAAACAAACTACTTAACCATCAAGCAGGGAACATTAGACATGCAATATGCAAAATATGTGTTGTCTTCATGTAGCAAGATGTTTTTTTTAACGCTACATGTATGTACAAACCTTGAATCTCAACAGAAGGACGCGTAAGAAGACTGGATGGACGCAGCAAGCACCTGCAAAAGTGAACAAAAATGGTATCGTACACGACAAGAAGCGAAATTATATAATCGAATGTGTTGGAAGAAAATGCAGTTCATTATAAACATTTTCCTTTTTTTTTAAATCGGTTTGTTCAGTGCATGTGTTCATTTCAGTTCACAAGTTATTTTGTTCAGTTCAGCATGTTCAGTGCAAAGAGTACATCAAATAAGTAATAAATCCTATGGGGGGCAATTCGAAAACAAACTACTTAACCATCAAGCAGGGAACATTAGACATGAAATATGCAAAATATGTGTTGTGTTCATGTAGCAAGATGTTTTCACGCTAAACTTATGTACAAACCTTGAATCTCAACAGAAGGACGCGTAAGAAGACTGGATGGATGCAGCAAGCACCTGCAAAAGAGATTGATTGATTGATTATTGGTGTTTAACGGCCTATCAACTGCCAGGGTCATTTAAGGCCGTGCCAACAGGATGGATTATCCCGTATTCAACCTGTCCACAATGAGAGAAATTCCCAAAATCAGAACTCAATATTTACATAACTATATACTCAATCCTGAAATTAGAATATCCTGACCTGGTGCCAGGTCCATACCGCACCAGAGCCACTTAGCTCAGCCCCAAAGTAATAGGATTAGCCATAAGCTTATTACTTATTAATGGAGCATAACAGGATTTAGCTCTCAAGTACAGGGGGCATGTAAATGAGGGCCAAACCATTTAGGTCGGCATTCCGGAAAGGACAAATACCGATCGTTAAACTACCCTTCGCTACTCCCAACCAACCACCCATAATTGAATGTGTTGGAAGAAAATGCAGTTTATTATAAACATTTTCCTTTTTTTAAATCACCAGATGGAATGTCGCAACGACAGCACTGGCTCTAAGATGGACATATATTGAACCCGGATTGGATCGGCTAATAACATCATGCTCTGCATGACTTTTCATTAAACCCTTTCAACACCAAGTAACTGAGATGGAATATTCCAGGTTATATTTCAGGCTATTCCATTAATCATAAAAAGGGATGTTCATTAAAAATTAATAAAACAAGAATTCCGCGGAATCAAATGTCTCGCCACTGGGGCCGGCCGCTGGGGCAAAAAAATAAAATTTCAGTACCCCTATATTAATGTTGACATCATAGTAAAGGCATGTAGAAAGTTTGATGACAGTAGGAGGTAAGGTGTTGAAGTAATGACCGAAACCCGAAAACTTAAAGTTTAAATAATGACCTATCTCGGCCCCGGGACCGGCCCCTGGGGCAAAATAAATAAATTCAATACCCCTATATTCATGTTGATATCATAGTAAAGGCATGTAGAAAGTTTGATGACAGTAGGAGGTAAGGTGTTGAAGTAATGACCGAAACCCGAAAACTTAACGTTTAAATGATGCCGCCGCCGCCGGAAAAGCAGAACCTATGCAGGGATCAAT
>JBEVXV010000750.1:0-5344 GCA_040505915.1 Sedimenticola sp.
ACTATACTATGGTTTAGTATGTCTATTTAAATACTTTGTTCAGTATAGTCGGTTCAACTGTGATGGTTTAGTATAGTATCTATACTATCCTATAGTTGTATTAATCTCATCAGCAAAGTCAAACAAGTTTAACCATTAACATGAAACTTTCAGGTAATGTTTATGAATGAATATTCTTCATGTTAAACACAAATTTCGTGTAAAGTCGTTAAAATATTTCATCCGGTGATCGAGTTATGGTCCGGTTACTACTATACTATAGTATAGTATGTGTACTATACTATGGTGTATTATAAATACTATACTATACTAGCGATATTTTGGTGTGCTTATCATGCTTATACCGATACTAACTATACTATCGTTGAAACCAACGTATATTGCATATAGTATAGATTATAGTATAGTTTGAGTATAGTATTGGTATAGTATGGGTATAGTGGGTGTGGATAGCCGTGAAACTTACTGGGCTGCACATGGTAAAATCCATTCCAGATAATGGGGGGTGAAAGGGTTAAGCGACGGCTCACTGACTTGATGGAAATACTGTGCACGTGCCAGACCAATATACATGTGCATATGTCATTGTGTGTATTATTTTGCTTTTTTACAAATGTGTGTACACGTGAGTTTTACTTATCGCCTACATGAGCCGACACCTGACAAAGCCACCCTTGTCGCATGCCTGTTTTCCGCCGATATTGACTTCGAGTACGCATCGGGCCTTCCGTGGATGGCGTTGGAGGTTGGCGCATGTTCCAGAGCTCATGCGGACTGAATTAATTTCCGCATGGCCTCTGGGGTCTTGTGTCGGTTTCCCGCGTCATCTGCGGAGTATATCGCATTTATTCGGGATCGGCATACGCGTCGACGGGATGTGGCGGTGCGGTAGGGGTGGTTTTCTCATACTCTGGCCCACATTATGTTAATCACCAGCCCATGTATGTAAAATAGCGTTTACCTATGTATTGTTGAAGTCATTCATTGTTACACCTTTATTGTCACGTGAATTCTTGCACGTGCCTCTCGTGAACATTGATAAGTGTTTGTGGCTTCTTTCTATTATGTCCCGATGGCGTCCTATTCTCATTTATAATTTCGATTGGCTTGCCCTCGAGTAAAGATGCAATTCTAAACAAGAAGCCCTTACCCTGCATAATATTGCACGTTTAACTATATTCATACAGGTACACATGTAGAACAGCTGTTTATGTGGCCTTGCTGAACACTGCATATTGTGCATACTGCGCATGCGCGATGTCTAATAGTGCACTAGTTTCGTAAAACGTTGACACTTTTTTCAATATCAGACCTTCATAGGCAGAAACCACAAGAACACTGAGTTCACACTGTTGTCACATGAGTACTGCACGGGTAGTACAATTATTATTCGTGAGTGTCGTCGGGACAAACTAGATTGAGCTACTATACATTTACTTGTGTCATTTCTGTATATAGACATGCAATCATTCAACGTTATTCACTCGTGTGAATACAACTATGGTCCACGAATTCTGATGAATGTACACATTGTACATGTATATATACCACATACATTTTAACTAGCCTGGTGATAATTACATACATTGTATCAGCTCCATCCCTCACGCACTTTTTTCGACCTGCGTGAGGGAAGTCAAGTTTCTATACATGTACAAGGGCGGCCAGCCCCAGCCCCCCACCTCCACCCAAATGGAGGCGGAACGCATTGGGGACAAGGCTTACATGTATACAAACGTATATCATGGAATAATTTGCAGTTATCGAGATTATTGTTTGTCTAAATCAAATTCTACACGTGGACCATCTTAATCTCTTATCTACATTTACTTATTATGTGTATGTGTGTGTGTGTGTGTACTTGAATATATATTTTGCTTTAAATTTTGTCTTGGGTGCGCGGTTACCACTGTGCCATCACCGCATTTAAATTTAACCATTTCAACACCACAGAACAGTATAAGGGCTTGTGCAAACAGTGCGGATCCAGATGAGCCGGCTCGTAACGAATCGTCTCATCAGGATCTCAACTCTTTGCAAACATTTTCTATATTTTCACATCTGTGTGTGCTTGTGTGTGTATATGGATATATATTTTGCTTTAAATTTGGTCTTGGATGCGTTCTTACTAATATGCCATCACCACACAGGTCTACATTTTAACCCTTTCAACACTATATATCAGTATAAGAGTCTGTGCAAACAGTGCGGATCCAGACAGGCCGGCTCGTGGCGAGCCGTCTCGTCAGGATCTCCACTCTTTGCAAACATTTCACCATCACAACACCATATTATAAATGGATCCGTCCTAAAACCAGTTTATAATGATTGGATTTGACAGCAAAACAACATGGTAAAACTCATTACATTTACCTAGGGTTGAAAGGGTTAAATCGCTAGCCAAATTGAAACGCATATTGCGCCACGAAAATCGTATCATATATAATAGCTTGTAATTTAAATACTCAACGGGTCTATATATTTACTACGACGACGATCGGTGCGGTCCCCAATCATCCTAAGCAACTGCGCAGTCTGTTCGGGGACTACATCGTTCGCCACTTTTGGAATATATTTGTTTACTGTAAAACCACTTGACGAATGGAAGCCCATGTCGATGTACTTTTGACCAATACCTGTCCTATCTTGTCACCATGTTGACAATAATGTGCTCCACGACTAACGTGCGCACCGACTCTGATCGGGGTCTTCATTGCTCGCATCTAAAGTGAACATCTCTTGGATAACTTTAAAATCCCTTGATGAACGGAATGTTATATAACCATTGTTTCTTTAAAATATTTTTCCAGATACAATGTACTTGTATTTAGACTTAGTTCAGTACTAAGAAATTTTACAAAGAATGTCAAATATCACCTGTTGTTTCCTAGTGTTGTAATCGAATAAACTATACGTATTCATGCTAATGTCATTAATACGATACTATCATGTAGTACGCCGGTGTATTGAATATTCATAGGAAATCCAACTATTTACGTGGACTCAACTAAGAATGTTCAGTACAGGGAGATAATCATGTTAACTTTCCCAGCTTGATAGACAGAATTTATCTCCCTTCAAATACTAATAATATATTTTAAGAATAACAACTACGGACTGATTTCAAACAGTTTGAGCTTTGTACATAATATATTATTCATTTCCTACGCAAATATCGAAAAACTGGCGTACGCATACTGTGTAATATCGTATCATCTCTATTACTTTACATGCTGTAGCAAAGTGCAGTACTTACCCTAAATATTCGCACATCAGTGTCCGTGAAAGTAGTCTGACTAAGGTCTACACTATTTGCCGCTTTATCAGTATGTATTGGATGCCACACTAGACTCTATAAATGGAATTGTTCTTACAGTTAAGGAATCGTACACTAATTGCTAATTGATAATCATGTCTGAGCCCCTGGGGTAAGTACTCTAATTTGCTAATTATATAAATGTAAAGGAATACAGCACACAACCGTAACTTATTCAATCCAACCTTGTATTATGATCATGATCATGTACTTGTTTTTCAGTCTGTGTAGCTCGACCATGCGACTTCCTTATCCACCCTCTTCGTGTGAGCACATCCCGTGTGAGGCCGACCCCCGACCCCGACCCACCCTGGCTAGTTGTCCTGCCCGTGTTGTCCGGCGCTGGTGCACCGAAGCTTCATCATATGTAATCCTATATGACTCTGTTCCGTAATGCAATCATTGGTGAATCCTTGGTGCGCCAGGAGGCATACAGCTGTAACGATAGTACATACCTTTACATGCATATAGCTAAATGTACTTTTCCATCAATCCTCTATAATCTACACAACCTACTGATCACTAAATCCGGGGACATCGAATTAAATCCGGGTCCTAGTTCTTCCGCTGATTCTTCTTTTGTATCATCTACAGACTCGTATATAGACCTACTTAACAGCGGTCTGAGTGTCATGTGTCTGAACATACAAAGTATTAAACCGAAACTCGACATTCTTCAAATCGAAGCACAGCCATATGATGTACTGATATTCACAGAAACTTGGCTTTCTCAGTCCACTCTAGACGATGATCTACACATAGCAAATTTTAACGCGCCTTTCCGTTGTGACCGCGTAGATAGACAAGGTGGTGGTGTGGCTATCTATGTTCGGGATTGCTTCCACGCAACCAGACGTCACGATTTATCCGTAAATGGTATCGAGTCTATCTGGATAGAACTGCATACGAATCAGAAGAAATTATTGATAGGTGGCATATATAGACCACCCGACTCGAACAATAATCATTGGTCTTTGCTCGAAGAAAACATAGACCGCGCTTTTAACCAGTCATGCGATAATATTATTGTGGCCGGCGATTTTAACATAAATGTCCAAGGTTCAAGTTCTAACAAAATAAGTAGACTCATTTCGTCTTATAACGCTGAGCAACTAATATCTTCCCCAACCCATTTCACCGAAAATTCATGTTCTCTAATAGATCTTATATTTGTCAAGGACGCACGACAAGTTGTCACAAGTTTTGTGGCAGACCCTTTTATTCCAGATCTTATTAGATTTCACTGTCCAGTTGTCGTCGTTTTAAAATTCAAAAAAACTAAATCGACCGCATATCGTAGGAAAATATGGCTCTACGAACAGGGAAACTATGACGATTATAGAGCAAAACTTAGTACTGTAAACTGGCACGACATTCTTAATAACGAAAATCTAGATACCATAGCCGATTCAATATCAACTTCCATTACCAATGCCGCTTCAGAATCAATACCAAATAAGGTTGTCACTATACGTACTCAAGATATTCCGTGGTTTAAGAACAATATTAGAAGATTAATAAGGAAAAGAAATAGGATCCATAAAAGGGCCAAGGTCACTAATTCTGAAACTGAATGGGCCAACTTTCGTAATATTAGGAACGAGGTTACAAAGCTAATCCGAAAAAGTAAATCTGAATACGAAAATAAACTTATTGAAAAAGTTAATGATCCGAATACCTCTGTAAAAACGTGGTTCAAACTAGCGAAACAACTAAGGTCCAAACACACTTCATCAACTATACCTACGCTAATACATGATGGTATAGAGGCATCGGCGGACACTGATAAAGTAGAACTACTTAACTCATTCTTTTCAAAACAATCAACGATTGATGACAGTGGTCACATACTACCACCAGCTCCTCCTCCATCAGATACTAGTACTTATCTATCGTCAATTTCAATTTCTCCTAAAGATGTTACTGACGCTATATCATTGGTCAATCCAGGCAAAGCTAGTGGCCCCGACCTGATCAGTCCTAGACTTTTACGAGAAGGCACTCGAGAATTGTCCATTCCGCTCTCTG
>JBEVXV010000751.1:0-5713 GCA_040505915.1 Sedimenticola sp.
TGTGGGGTCACCGGACTTGGAAATTGGCTAAGGTCAGTAGCGTGAAATTGGTTAAGAAAAGTAAAGTTCACGAGAGCCGCAAGGTAAGTGGTAAGAAGCCAGTCGGGCAGGCTACACAGGTAAACAACTCTAACATGACTGGTGGTGACGGTGCGTCACCTAGTTCTGAACCGGTGAATACAGTGGAACCTCCCCCCAGGTTCCCCCAGATGAAGGAGGCGGTGCATTGGTGTACTCCGTACGGACCCCATTGCCCGGCTCCAGTGTTGTACCGGATTCAGTGTTGGCACCAAATTATGGTCTAGACCTGGAAGATTCTGGTGTGGTTAACCAGGTTAGGGCTGCGGGTAACTCTGTGACTGATTCTTTAGACAGAGTATCCCGTAAGTCTAGAGAGCATGATAGACGCTCTAAACATTCAAGGACGAAGAGGAGTAGGAGATACAGTTCTTCCTCTTCGTCTTCAGCTTCCTCTTCGCCTGAGGTTAGGCGACGCAAACATAGGAGGCGTCATCAGTCACCCCCTGTTTCAGAGACTAGGGAACTGGTTAGCTCTCTGAAATCGTTGATTGAGGGTCTGGTACAATCTAGAACTAATATTCCGTCAGGGCAAACCACTCAAACTGATGGGGTAGAGCCGGTGGTAGTGTCTGCGGGCATGCAGGCACATGGAGACTCGGATGGTCGCGAGTCTACACATGTTTCTGCACATGTTTCTGATCTTACTGGGTCGTTGGGTTCAGATACAGAAATGGGCGAGTATGGGGAGGATACCCCAACCCTTAACTATGCTGATGCTATTACAGCAGTTTATGCTTTAGTTAATGATGAGAATCATTGCCCTTCTCAACCACACCCCAAGGCAAGAGTTAGGTCACTCCTCGAGTTGGAGGAGCCCCAATTTGATTCAGGGTTGCCCATGCTCCCACATTCGTCTACGGTGAAGGCGATGGCAGATAATCTGGAGACGGATTCTGGGTTGGAATTGAATAAGACTGGGACTTACGTGCCCAAGGACTTCCTTAGGAGGTTGGCACCTAGGTCTTACCGGGTGCATACGGAACATTGGCCTGTCAAGAATCCCAAGCTCGACAGTGACGCTCAGAAAGTGGGGATTCATGGCTCGTGCCCTCCCACAGTTACGCAAGTTTTGGCGGAGTCTCTGGAGTCTAGAGCTAGGGGGATGGTAACTATGTCATCGCACTTAGATTTGTTTCTGGCTGCTTTGAATAAGGGGCTGAATCTGGAGGAGCATTACGATACTTTACAGGTTCTCCTACAGTCGGCGGCCAAGGCTAGCAGGCACATCATGGGGTCTGCCATGTCTATGTCAACAGATCTTCTTCTTTGCCGTAGAGACGCAGCTATTGCGAGTGCATCTATCCTGCCGGGGCAGGGTAGGGAGACACTTCGAGCTTGTGCATTGACTTCTCCCAAATTGTTGGGTGGTAAATGTGCAGAGGTGGCGGCAGGCGATTTAGCCGACAGGCAGAGGAATGTGCTGTCTAACCCATTGCCTAGATTTCGCAAGCCCACGCCCCCGATTAGAAATATGCAGTCAAACCAGTCTGTTTTTTCTAAGCCGTCTACAAGCACGGGCGGATTTACGCCACCTGTAGCCTCCCGTTATACTCCTCCTACCCCAGCGCCTAGCCAGCGGGGCCATTTTCAGCGGGGGCGTGGAAGGGGCGGGGGTAGAGGGACTCGTTTCTCCAGGTCCAGGCCTCGGAGGGGATCATTTTAGTACAGTACGGGGAAAATCGCTCGATCTCGCCATTCCCTTCTCTTCGCTGCCTGTAGGAGGGAGACTATCCTACTTCGCCAGCGAATGGGAGAGAATATCCGACAGCAGTTGGATCCTCGATATTGTGAGGAAAGGGTACAGCATTCCTTTCATCGAGGATCCACCACTGCGGATCTCGTTGCCCGAGAACGAGAACATGCGAGATCCACTCAAGAGAGAGTGTCTTCAGCAGGAGATTGCATCCCTGCTGGAGAAACGAGCGATAGAAGCAGTCCGGGATCCATCCAGCCCCGGCTTCTACAGCAGACTTTTCGTAGTGCCGAAAAAGAACGGAAAGCTGCGCCCCGTACTGGACTTGTCGGCACTCAACAAGTATATGGTAGTGGACCATTTCAAAATGGAAACTGCCCAGTCAATCCGCAACACTATAACTCGCGGAGACTGGGCCGTGTCGATAGACTTAATGGACGCGTACCTGCATGTGCCCATCCGTCCATCATCACGCAAGTACCTTCGTTTTCAGTGGCAGGGCCTAGCATATCAGTTTGCGGTCCTTCCATTCGGAATTGCGACAGCACCGAAGGTATTTACGAAGCTTATGGAAGTTGTGGCGGCAGTCAATCGAAGGAGGGGGTTAAATCTCCTCCAGTACTTCGACGACTGGTTAATTCACCACAAATCAAGGGAGGTACTCTTACAAGACCTCACAACAGTCTGGAAGTCGGTGACCAGACTCGGTCTAATTCCAAACTTGGAAAAGTCGGATCTAATTCCCAGTCAGGACTTTTGTTACGTGGGAATGAATTTTCTAACGTCAGTGGGAATAGTAAGAGTTCCCCTGGAGAGAACTCAGAGCATACTAGACTTGGTGTTCTCGGTCCTGGATGTGTCGGTTATCACCGCACGGAAATTTCTGTCGTTGCTGGGCGTCCTCAATGCGGCAGCAGATTTCTTAGATCTGGGCCGGTTGCATATGAGACCGCTACAGTTTTATCTACTGTTTCATTGGACCCCTCATCGCTGTCCTCTGGATATGAAAATCCTACTGTCCAGCGATATGAAACGTCACCTCCGGTGGTGGGCAAACAGGGACAGATACCTTCAGGGGGTACCCATGTCACTTCCGGAGCCAGTATTATTCCTCTCGACGGATGCGTCAGGCGTCGGTTGGGGGGCTCATCTAGACCCGTTGGGCCTGTTGTTCAAGGGAACCTGGTCTCGGGAACAGGCTCGGGAACATATCAACATGCTGGAGTTGAAGGCTGTGACTTTGGCATTGGGTCAAGCGGAACAGCATGTGCTGGGCAAAGTGGTTCAAGTATCGACAGACAATACTACCGTGGTGGCATACTTGAACAAACAGGGGGGGACTCACTCTGCCCCCCTGTACCTGGAGACGAAACAGCTTCTTCTCTGGTGTCGACAGCGGGACATAGTTCTACGCACCCGCCATATTTCAGGGAAAAGCAACATTCTGGCAGATTACCTGTCAAGAGGTGGGAAGCCAGTGCTCACAGAGTGGTCGTTGCGGAAGGACGTGGCCGGTGTTCTGATAAACAGATGGGGGGATCCAATGGTGGATCTGTTTGCGACAAGGGTAAATGCAAAGCTTCCACTTTTTGTTTCCCCGGTACCGGATGCAGCAGCATGGGGGGTGGACGCAATGTCCTTCGAGTGGAGGCGTCTGGACGCATACGCGTTTCCCCCTTTCATCCTGATCCCGAGGGTCTTGCACAAGATACGGGCATCGGGGTGCAGGATCACTCTGGTGGCCCCATGTTGGCCACAGCGAAGTTGGTTCAGTCAAATGATAGAGTTGTTAGTTGCCCCGCCTCTCATCCTGCCCATCGACCCGGATCTCCTGTCGCAGCACAGCGGTCAGGTGTGGCATCAGAACATTCAGTGTCTAAACCTGTGCGCCTGGAGATTATCCGGGAATCCGTCAGAGGTGACAAGTTTTCAGAGAGAGCTGCCAGTTGCATTTCAGGAGCAAGAAGACCATCAACATCCGCCTGTTATGATGCCAAGTGGTCAGTTTTCACTGATTGGTGTGTTGAGAGGGAGATTAATTCACGCAATCCGGCTTTAGGGCAAATAGCAGACTTTTTTATCTACTTGTTTGAGGTTAAAAAGTGCTCTCCGTCAACGATTAAGGGGTACCGCTCAGCTTTGGCTAGCGCTTATAAATATGGTGACATGAAGGCCAAAGATATTGGTTCAGATAACCGCATCTCAGAGCTAATGCGGTATTTTGAAAGGGAGAGGCCGGTGTCTCAATCAATTGCACCAAAATGGAATCTAACATGTGTTCTGTTTGCACTTTCAGAGAAACCGTATGAACCGATGGAGGAGGCTTCGAGATTGGACTGGTCAATTAAAACCGCATTCCTTTTAGCTTTCGCCTCGGCCAAACGCAGCAGCGAATTGCATGCTTTGGCTGCAGACGGGTTTTTTTTTGATGAATTTGGAAAAATGATGACTCTGGCTTATGATATTAATTTTTTGCCGAAAACACATCATAGTGGTTCGCTTCCAAAACCCTTTCAAATTCCCAGTTTACTGGGCCAGGAAAATGCCGATATCTCTTTATGCCCCGTCAGAGCAATGAAATATTATTTGGAAATATCAGCCAGTAGTCGCAGGAATAGACGTAAGCTGTTTATTCCGGTGGTTGGTGAAGGTGAAGTATCTAAGGCGTCAATCTCCAGATGGATAGCCCTTGCTATTCGCAAGGCTTATCAAGGGATGTCCAACCGGAAATTGTCCATGCTTAAGATAAATGCTCATGAAGTGCGGGCCATGAGCACTTCCTGGGCATTTTTCAATCACGCTTCCCTTACTAACATTATGGATGCTGCATGCTGGAAGTCCCATAGCACATTTTCAAAGTTCTATCTTCGGTCAATGTCGGTTCAGAGCCATGACTTGTACAAATTGGGGCCGTTAGTGGCTGCAAGTCAAATAGTTAAAAAGTAGACTTTCTCATTCTTGTTCACTGAGATAGTGACCAGGAAATGGGCTATGGGATAGGGTGGCACAGTTTAGGAATCTATGTTACTGTGAAGGTTCCTCAGCTGTAGACTTGTGGTAACCACTCGGGGGATTATGTACAATATATAGTAAGCTATGAGTGGATTACTCTATATGTATAAGATATATATAGGATTGTGATAGTGCTATTTATGGTAATCGGGAAGTTTTCGAAATCAGTTAATAGGACGATAGTACCGATTACCGAATGTTAATAGTTTAAATTATCAAGTGAATTATTACGACTAATGATAGTGGTAATCGGGGAGTTTTCGCAGACATTTAATAGGACGATAGTACCGATTACCACAGTGTTATTCATGTTATATGGTTATTGTCAAAGTGTCTGATTGGAAGTGAAAGTTGAAAAAAAAAATCCAAAAAAATCAACAATTCCAAAGGAATATCTTCGGATTGTGGATGTTTCATGATGGTTAAAGTTGGGAGGGGGGCTTGGCCTGCAGTCTTCGCAGCAGTCCGTACAATCGATGGAATTCAAGGTGTGTATGGTCTTCGTGGTTATCTTCCCTTTTTCCCTTGTTGTGGTAAAGGCTTGATGTAATATACTAACCATGTTATGACCCTAGCTTATTGCACCTTTTTCTTGTTGAGGAAACATATATAGGTTGTACTTTAAGTAAGGACTTAGTCAAACCTCCCACCAATGGACAAATTCAGCAATAGTAAAAAACAGGTATGGATGAAATTAATATGGAAATTTTTTATTGTAAAATTTATATTAATGAATACTTACCTGTTTTTTACTAGGGTATTCCCACCTCCCACCCCGCTTAGACTTTCTCATGTTTTCTCTACTGCAGGGAAATATAATGGCCTATTTATGACGTGGCTATACTGAGCATTGTGGGTATTGGCCGGTGGCTATTCACACGGGAACCGTACGGTCAATTTTCCCCTTTGTGCGCGTAATGCGCAAAT
>JBEVXV010000752.1:0-6965 GCA_040505915.1 Sedimenticola sp.
GCCTCGTTTCTGTTTTGATGTCGGTTTGACACTGACATCATGGCCCATTTGAGGCCGTTTAGGGAGCGGGGCGAACCATTCCATTAGGTCTTGTTTCTCGGTTTTTTGTCAAAAAACTATTGCGGTAGTCCCACAGATCGCTGTTGTGATGCGCCCCGCCCTTTAGGTGGCCTGGAGTGAGCAATCTATTCGCTAGAGAAAACATTAGCTGCATTAGTCCTATTCTACGTGAATTTAAGCGGATCGCTTCGGCAATCCAAGCGTCAGTTGATGTATGAATGGATATATCTCACGTAGCTCTACGATTCATCAGAACCTATTATGAAATTCCTGAAGAGTATAGGGAACAGTTCTCGCGTTGTAGCATTTCTCTCCGCACAACGCCCCCTCCAAAAAAACAATACCCTATTGGGCCACCTCAGCAGCATCGGCGCCTTCAGGCTGGACCCAGGGGAATACACCTTTTTCCCAGTCAGTCAGGGTGCTGGCAACGGCCTTGGCAAGCCCCTCCACCGAGGTGTCTTCCAGGGTTTCGGGCAGTGGGTCTAGGCCGAGGGAGGCGTAGATTCGTGCCAAGCCGTTCTGGGCACCTGAGTAGGCTTCAAAAAAGCGCATTTCGGTCTGCACTTCGTTGATCTCGGTACGCATCTTCTCGAGCAGGCTCTCGCTCTTGTTCTCTTCGGACTGACGGGTGTGTTTTGCGATCACCTTGCTCAGCACCCAGAGCCGTTTGGCGTAGTCGTACTGGCGGATAGCAGCATGGTGATTGCGGTAGGCGACATGCAACTGGGTGAGCACTGCGAGGCTCAGTGACAGACGCCGGAGGTGGCTGATGTCTTTTTGTGCCTCGGCCATCTCCATCTGCGCCGGGCCGGTAAGAAGGTTGAACAGATTCCAGGTAACGAAGGAGCCCGCCGACCGCCAACTGCCATGTTCTTTGAAGCGGTTGGAGGTGTAGTTCAGACCGGCGGATAGCTCCAGACCAGGGAACATCCGGGCAAACGCCTTTTTGGTTTCCAATAGGCTGATGCGCTCTTCGTAGGCGGCTTCACGCAGTTCTGGGCGTAGCTGTACGGCGGCCTGCTCCAGTGTCTCCAGAGGCAGGTTGAAAGCGGGCGCCCGGAAGGTATCTTCCGCTGTTGCCGCCAGGGTAAATGGGGTTCCGGGACGTAGTCCCATCAGGCTGCTCAGGCTGGGTTTTGCACTCTCCATATCCTCGCGGATGGAATCCAGCTGGACAATGGTCTCAAGGAGTGCTTTCTGACCACGGTAGGCGTCGAGGGGGTCACCGACCCGTTCGTCGATCACCTGCTGTAGCTTGGTGAGGGCAGTGCGTGCATTTTCCAACGCCGTGTCTACCCTCGCCTGCATGATTGAGGCAGCAGCGGCGCGCCAATAGGTGCTACGCACCTCCATAATCAGGTTTTGCAGTACCCGACGCTTCTTCTCTCCAGCAATGGTTTGACGGTCTGCCTGCTGATTGGCCTGGTAGTAGCTCACGCCAAAATCGAGAATATTCCAGGTGAGGGTAAGATCGGCATTGCGCGTATTGGTCTGGTCGGAGTAGGTATAGCTGGGACTGTCGGTGCCGCCCACGGTATGGCTGTTGGAGGAGTCGGGGTTGGAGCGCCAGGTGTAGCCAGCGGAGGCGACTACCGAGGGCAGTAGGCCCATTTTAGCCATGGAGAGTTCGTTACGGCTAAGCGCCTCTTCCATTACCGATATACGCGCATCGAGATTGTATTTGATGGCACGGGCTATCGCCTGCGCCAGGGTTACCGGTGCGTTGATCGGCTCCTGCTGGGCCATGATCTCCCGCTGGTCGCTCTGAGCAAAAGAGGTGATATCATCACGATTGAATGGCTGCGGCTGGATCGCGCAACCACTAAGCCCGACCAAGGTCGCGCCAACAACAGAGACAGCTATAGTCACTTTTTTCAGAAACATTTAATAGTTCACCGATTGCTAACTTCTTCTGTTTTGCCGAAATAGTATCGCCCAAAAAGCAGACCTTCGGGTCAGCTAAAAAGCAACCCTTAGTGAAAAATACTCCCACTCACTCTGAGCTTTCTTTATCTATATCAATAACAAGTACGCGCTCTGTACAAGATTCTAGTATGTATTGTATCTTACTGGGTATATTTATATGCGGCTAATTCAGTGCCCCCTGTTATGAGTGTACTTGCCAGAGAGTGTGCTACGTTTATCGCGACGGGGGGCGGCGGGATGACGGCTGTTTTTGGCACATTTTTTCTGTGTTTCACCAAGGACGGAGTACACTCTATACATTATGTACTAAAGATATAATCTTGTTACCCGATAGTTATCTTATATAAGGTGAAAATCTGCAGGTTTTTTTTATGGGCATTCTGAGAAAAATATCGATCGTAAAAAGACTGGTAGCCAGTTTTGGTCTGCTTGCACTCGTCATTCTGGTGGTTGGTGGGGTCAACTACCAGGGCATGTATTACATGAACATGGAGACTGGGAAGGTCATCGGCTCAGCACCGCTTATCGATACGGCAACAAAAATCAAGATGGCGATTCGAAATCAACAGCTGATCACCAGCGAGATGCTACGATCAGAAAGCAAGGAGGATGTAGAGCCCTTATGGCGGGCATCTCAAGTTTATAAGGACAAATTGTCAGCTGAGACGGACAGATTGCGCACTATTCTCAATGACAAAACCACACAGTTTACGGGTACAGAGGTGCTGGGCCGCCTTGAAGCGGCACTTAGTGATGTGGAGCGCCTCCATGATGATCATTTGATTCTCCGGGTTGAGGATATTTACCAATTGGTTTTGGCCGATTTTATTAATTCTATGCAAGCCGATAAGTCGCTTAAAAAGCTCTCCAGCGCTTTTGCCCAACTGGAAGAGACGATCTTGACAACCAAGACTGATCTGGCGGAGACGGCGGCGGCTTCAATCGCCAGTGCGTCATACACCGAGGAGTATGGCTGGCTGCAACTGCTGAGTGAGGTGGTGAAGCAGTTCTATGACCAGATTGTAATCAGCAAAGAGACCATTTTTGACTCTGCCAACAGCCGAAGCTCATCACTGCATAATCAGCTGATCCCGACCTACAACAACCTGATTAATGGGATAAAACTGCAAGTCAGCGCCATGAAGTCAGGTAAAACCGCAGATGACAGCATATTGCCTAAAACTCAAGCGTTTGATATTCAGGCCCAAGCTGACATTTGGGGAAAACTGATGCAAGAGAGCCTATTGCCTTTAGGCAAGGTGTTTATTGACCTCCACGCCGAAGGCTTAAAGATGGTTGATGCGCGCAAAACGCTGGATAAGGAGGCAGGTGCCGCAGCCGAGGAGATCATCTCTCTGCTGGATCAGATAGAGAAGATGGGCTGGGATATTCAGGAGAGCGCCCTGAAAAGCTCAAAATCGGCATCAAATCAAGCCACGCTGGCATCGATGGTGGTGATTGCCGGTGGCATGGCACTGGCGGTAATTCTTGGGCTATTGATCACGCTAAGCATCAAGCGGCCACTCGGAAAAATCATTGCAAGCCTGCGCGATATCGCAGAGGGTGAAGGGGATCTTACCCAGAGATTAAGCGAGCAGAAAGGGACAGAGCTCGGCCAGCTTTCACACTGGTTCAACGCTTTTGTACAGACTATCCAAAGTATGATGCTGCAGATCCGTGAGGTCTCAGAGTCACTCTCTTCGGCGGCGGAGGAGACCTCAAATATCACCGAGAAGACCGGTGAAGGGATCAGAGAACAGCAGGTTGCCACAGATCAGGTGGTCACCTCTATGCAGCAGATGGTTAACGCTGTGCAGGAGGTTGCACGCAGCACCGTCGATGCGGCAAATGCAACACAGACAGCCAGACAGGAGACTGGCAATGGGATTGAAGTGGTGATGAGTACGGTGCAACACATCAGTGAGTTGGCTGATGAGGTGGTTGCCACAGCAGACATGGTTCAGTCGCTGGCGGTGGATAGTGAAAACATCGGCGGTGTCCTGGATGTGATTGGCGGCATTGCCGGTCAGACAAACTTGCTGGCATTGAATGCCGCTATCGAGGCGGCCCGTGCAGGTGAGCAGGGGCGGGGATTTGCTGTAGTGGCGGATGAGGTGCGTACATTAGCCGCACGAACCCAGGTCGCGACAACCGAGATTCAGGAGATGATTGAGCGCCTGCAGAGCGCCGCACGCAATGCCATGGCTTCTATGGAGAAGAGCAGAGTACGCGCCCAGGAGGGTATGCAGGAGGTCTCAGTTACTGGGGAATCACTTCGCAGCATCACCACCTCTGTTGACAACATCGCCGAGGTAAATGAGCTGGTGGCAAGTGCAGCTGAAGAGCAGAATACGGTGGCCGAAGATATACAACAAAACATCGCCAGTATCTCAGACATTGCCGCTCAGACGACTACAGGTGCCAACGAAATGGCGGGCTCCAGTGAACATCTGGCAGAGCTTGCGACCAAGCTGCAAATCATGGTGGGAAATTTCAGGGTTTAGGATTCCCCCCCCTCGGAGCGATAGAATTTGCAGGGGGGGCAACGTTCATCGCGGCGAGGGCACCGCTCCTACCTATTTACACCGTACCGGCACCACCTTGCCACCCCGCTCCTCATAGAGCTGGATTGTCGATACCGAGGGGTTAAGGTTAAAACCTGCACCATTTCCCCAGGCACCCCCGGCGGTCGGGCCTACCGTCTGTAGCAGCTTGAGTCCATCAACGCAGAGGACAAAACGACGTAATCCCCTCGCCCAGAGACTGGTTTTGAGACCCGCTCCACCGCCACCAAAACCGACGCTACCTTCGAATGACTTGACGTCATTACTCACCTCAAGCTCACCACCCGTCACCTTCTCTGACTCAGCCGCCATCCCACTCGTGTGGATAGCGACAAGAAATACCAGCAATATCATCGACAATTTCATTTCGGCTCTTCCCCATGTTGCTCTTGCATAAAACCAGTTTAACGATAAGCTCAGTGTATGTATCGGCATCTGTGTGAAAAAATTCACCCACATGAAAATATTATAGTAAAACTGGGAAAAAAATGGCGTAGCACCTACAACTCGCCTTCTTCGGACTGACTATATGGCCACTTCCAGTCGACATCACTGCGCACCAATCAAGGAATCCAGCATGAAAAAGCACTGTTCAAGGGTAACACAACGACACTCCAATCCCAGGATAGAGAGAAACCACCTCACCCTACCGACTACAGCAGTGCTGGTTTTTGGATTGATGTTTGCCACGATGGCTTACAGCGAAATCAGCCTCCTCGACGATGCAGAGCTCAAAGTGACTGAACTTCCTGCATCGGTAGAACGCCAGGTGGATGTTCAACCACTTGAGCCACCCACTGCTTCACAGAAAAAAACCACTGAGTCCGGGGTAGAATCTGATGCCAAAGAGACGGCAGATAAACAAGGAACTGCCGACAAACGGGGCACTGCAGATAAGCACGGAACCTCCGACAACCTCCGCCCCGAATATGATTTGGGTGGCACCGGGCTGGGCAATGTGGGAAAAGCGGGGGGAGACTTCGGGTTTGGTGAATTTGGTGGGCCAGGAATGCGCCCAGGTGGTACTCCGAGCAAAAACAGCGAATGACCGTATAGGACCTTGGCTCTCTTTGACCTTGTAACAATTTGGCTCTATACGAAAACCCCGTGGCCTGCTGTAGGAGCACCCTCTTGAACAGCATTGGGCGTTCGATCACGCCCAATCCGAAAGCCCAATCCGCTTTTATAGTTCAGCATCATTCGGCAACAAAATACGCTCAATATTCATTCGGTTATGGGCATACTTACAAAGCGCATCAAAACAGTTCACCAGCAGCGCACTGTACTCTTTTGCCAACTGAAGATCTTCAGCAAATACCTCGGCGCTCTCGACATACTCATGAACTAAGCGGTTTCGTAACTTGCGCGCCTCAAGCCAGCCCTCAACACTATCAATAACACCAAGGCGCTCGGCCCGGTTCAGGGTCTCAATCTGAGAACCGGGTCTCTCTGCCAGAGCCATCAACCAACGAGGTAGCAACTTATCGGCAATGGTATCTTGCATGCGACCAAAGCGGGAGACAAATGCCTCCAACTGCTCTGCCAACTCGGGATGTTCCTCCAACCTCTCAACCCACCTAGTATCGATAGTTTGGGAGTAGAGGCGCTTCCAACTGTAGCAGAGGTGCTGCTTCTCTCGGGCAACAATATCCAGAGTAAACAGGAAGCGTTCAACTGGCAGCACAGCGTTCACAGCCTCACTCCTACCCGAAGTGCCTCATCATGCACCGGCTTATGCTTTGTATTGGGATCCACTACCAGCACATCAATTGGCTGATCCCCCAGCCTAATCTGCAGACGAGCCACCAACTTCAAGGTCTTGCGTTCACGTTCATAGACAACTGTCTTTGACTGGATAAGTAGATCAATGTCACCCCCCTGGGCACTATCATCCACACGCGAGCCAAACAGAGCCACAGTGACAGCTGAGCCAAATATCTCTCTGACAGTATCCCGTATTACCCGTTGTGTTTGTGTCGAAAGGCGCATATCCAATCCCAAAAGCTTCGTAACTGTTCATCAGTACCGGGCTCCGATCTTATTGTAGGAGTGGTCTCTCGGACCGCGATGAAACAACGACCATGGTGCAACTATCCATCGCGCTTCGAGAAAGCGCTCCTACAGGGAAGTGCGGCATAAAATATGCCCGACCCCAAGCCCAGCTGAATAGTTACATGCTATCAACTATACCTATTTGCCCAAGCATAGCATTTCCGGATTTCCCCTGGAACTCTCGTCTTGGAGCCCATCCGAGAGTAGAAGTGGCTACTACTGAATATTTTCACCCTAGAGGTAACTATTCAGCTATACCTATTTGGGAGCACTGCTGTCCCGTTAACTCCCTCTCCCCTTTGGGGAGAGGGTTGGGGTGAGGGGGATCTATAGATAAGTCGTTGATTTAATTCACCCTCA
>JBEVXV010000753.1:0-2572 GCA_040505915.1 Sedimenticola sp.
TCTTTTGCCAACTACTTGACACTTTTGGGCGACAGCATTGGCATCGCTTCTCGGCCTTTTGGCTAAGATCAAAGTGTAGTATCTGTTCTTAGCGAACGGACGTGTTTATATCGCTCTCGATTAATATTTTCGATACCGTAGTCGTCTGTGAGACGACACGGATTTCCGATCGGACCGCACAGGACTTTGATTACGATAATGCCTTCGCCAATTGTTGCCGGGGGACCTATCCACATGGATTATTACGACAGGGAGTCTTATTGCCGCTCTGTGAAGATTTACGCCCCAGGGAGACGTTTAGCAGACGTTTATCATGGGCTACTTGAGTTCGTGGAGCCACGCCATATCGCCAGTATCGGGAAGGTGGATAGCAACACGTTTATGGTTACCGTTCCTGATAGGGAGGCGTTTTATATTTTGCTGGAGGCGGGATCTGTCGAAGTTGGCGGTCGGTTTCAGCGCATTGTCCGGGTTTCAAAACAGGAGCTGAGAGTAAAGGTTCACTGGCTTCCTGACTACATAGCCGACGACTTCCTGTCAACGTTCTTCGGCCGGTTTGGTGAGGTGACGGCGGTCCACCGGGACACCCAGATAGTCAGCGGGGAGACTCGGGCGACCGTCCGCAACTGCGTGCGGACGGTGGTACTGAAGACCGGGGAGATGGGGATCGGGGAGATTCCCCATATGGTTAAGTTCGACGGTGGCATTACGATCCTGCTGACCCTCCCGGGCAGAGACCCCCTCTGTCTGAAGTGCCATCAGGTGGGGCATATGCGGCGGACCTGCCCGTCGAACCCGGCGACCCGGACTTGGGCGGATGTGGCACAGTCTCAGCCACGACCGGGACCTGCGACGCCGTCACACGCTCGTGACGGTGAGGAGGAGCGACGCCCGCCCCCAGCCCGGGACGTGACGCCGACGCCGACGGATGATGTAGCACCGACGGTGGACCGGACGGGGCCGAAACCACGTGAACCTGCCCCGTCTGGTTCCGCCGCCGACGACGCCGACGACACCCTGGTCATCGACGAGGATGCCGCGACACCGGGAGAGCCATCCCCGCGTGACGTCGCCGGCACCCCCACTGGAGATGCCGCCGACGAGGGGATGGACCTCCTGACTCCAGGCCAGCGCCATCCCGACCGGACGGACGACCCCGCCATGGAGACGACGTCCGCCAACGCCAAGCGTCGCCACGACGAGGACGACGACGTCGGGATGACGCACGTGATGAAACAGGGGAAGTCTGTGAGAATTTAGTGAATAGACTTCCCTTTCATTTTCCTTAACGAACTGGACTTATTTACGGACTCCGATTACTTGATTAATGATTCACGGCATGAGTTTACTGATATGGACCGCCCCTGGACTCTGAACTTTACATACGGGATTTATCCCTGGATTTATTATACGTGGTTTATTTGGAATTTATTCGTTGGTATGTCATTTTCATTGTTTATCGTCTTGTCATTCGTGTATGTATTTCTGTTCACCATTTTGCTGTCCGGCGTGGCCACAGATCAGTCTGCCTGCAGGGTGATCTGGGGCCACTCCGGGTTCGCAAACTCTTGTCTTGTACTCGTATCGTATATGCGGATATACACTGTACGGCATATCGCTCCTCACTCAGACATGTATAGAGACACCTGTGTATCGATGGTCATCGCTAGCCGCTTACATATATATATAGACTTGTCCAGTACACCTGTTTGCCTATTACCCACACCAAAACCGACCCCATCGCAGTTCAGTGTGAATTCATCCAAGATCGATACTCACCCCACTTACCAATACCTACATTTATATTGTCGACAACCGTCTGTCAATACCGGAATTTTACATTACTTGACATTTTCAACCAGCGTAGTGCCTGATCACGCTGCACATATGTGCAGTCTGATCATGTTCTGCACTGTTTCCTATTGTTCTTACCTGTCCCGTGGTTTGACGACACTGTGCTACCATGTATACCAACATCAATTACCATTTGTAACCAGTGTAGTCCCTGATCACGTAGCACATATGTGCAGTCTGATCATGGTCTGCACTGTTTTATATTTTTCTTACCTGTCCCGCGATTTGCCGACACTGTCTTACCATGTATACCGACATCACTTGCCATTTGTAACCAGTGTAGTCCCTGATCACGTTGCACATTTGTGCAGTCTGACCATGTTCTGCACTGTTTTCTGTACTTACCTGTCCCGTGAATTGCATACATCATTTTACCAGAATGTTTACATATACCACTTACCATCTATAACCAGTGTAGTCCCGGATCACGTTGCACATTCGTGCAGTCTGATCATGGCCTACACTGTCTATACTTACATTTCAGTCGCATATGCGCATATTGTAGCGACAAGAACGTCTATCGCAACCAGTATAGATCCTGGTGAGGCTGCTCATCCGAGCAGTCTGGCCTGGGTTTACCCTGTTTACAAGTTTATCTGCTGTCTCTACATTCCATTGTTCATATTCATGTGTATCATACATGTTAATTGTATGTCATTTGCAACCAGTATAGACCCTGGCGAGCCTGCTCATCCGAGCAGTCTAGCCTGGGTTTACC
>JBEVXV010000753.1:2672-8304 GCA_040505915.1 Sedimenticola sp.
TGTTTACAAGTTTATCTGCTGGCTCTACATTCCATTGTTCATATTTATGTGTATCATACATGTTAATTGTATGTCATTTGCAACCAGTATAGACCCTGGCGAGCCTGCTCATCCGAGCAGTCTAGCCTGGGTTTACCCTGTTTACAAGTTTATCTGCTGGCTCTACATTCCATTGTTCATATTTATGTGTATCATACATGTTAATTGTATGTCATTTGCAACCAGTATATACCCTGGCGAGCCTGCTTATCCGAGCAGTCTGGTCTGGGTTTACCCTGTTTACAACTTTATCTGCTGTCTCTACATTCCATTGGTCATATTTATGTGTATCATACATGTTAATTGTATGTCATTTGCAACCAGTATAGACCCTGGTGGGGCTGCTCATCCGAGCAGTCTGGCCTGGGTTTACCCTGTTTACAAGTTTATCTGCTGGCTCTACATTCCATTGTTCATATTTATGTGTATCATACATGTTAATTATCTGCCATTTGCTACCAGTACATGCCCCGATCGGCCTGCTCATCTGAGCGGTCCGGCCTGGGTTTGCCCTGTTCGCCTTTGGGTTTACTATGTTTGCATTGTTCAACACTATATGCATTGTTTGCTTCCTGGAACCAGTGTAGTTTGGGATCGGATTGTGCACATGTACAGTCCGCTCCCGATCTGCACTGTTTCCTGGGTCTACCAGTTGTTCTGTTTAATAATGTTTGTCTTCCCCAAACATATTCATATTCACATAACGATATCATTACACCTTGTCAACTCACTGTCCGTTCCGGCCTATGCACACAGCACACGCCACTGCTGCTTATATCGACAGACGACGAATCATCTTTCAAGAGGTTACGTTCCCAATAGGTGGTACGATATTCCTATTTCCCCTTTCCTATATTTCGTGTCAAAAGTTGCATTTCAGAGCACATATTGTCTCTATATATACTCCATATTAATTAATATAGCCTTTATACATATTTGCACACGTTGTGCATCGTTTTATAACGTCTCGGCACATCATATTTTGCTACATTCCTATTCTATATTCCCCGAGCCCCACATAATTCCTCTAACATACATTTTCTGCTATATCCTTGCTGCTATTTGCGCGGGATTATTGATCATTGTAAAGACAACTGCCATATCCATGGTGGGCTCCTATTGTCAATTCATACACGCAAACATCATCGATCGTTGTCAATGTTTCTTATCACACACAGTAGACGCTGGCCGGCCTGTGTATCCGCACAGTCCGGTCGGGGTCTGTACTACTTATATCTTATTATACCTGTCAACCAGTGTGTACCCTGACAGGTGCGCGTATTCGCGCAGTCTGATCTGGTTCTGCACTGTTTATATTATATTACACTCATTACCCTGTTTGGGTACGATTTATATCCCGCTATGCATATCTCCCGATATTAACCTAGGTTTTATTCACACTATGGTGGTCAATGTTGGTCATAATATAATCTTTCGCAATGGCTACCTCTAATAAATTAAACATAGCTACATTTAATATAAACGGCATGAGGGCCACAGAAACCCAAGCAGAGCTTAAACAGATTTGCGAATCACATAATTTTGACATCTTATTATTACAAGAAACTCATTTTGATACTAAATACATAGGGAAAGCGATCGAACAAGAGTTATCTTACAAATCTTTTTGGAGCTTTGGCACATCCAGATCATGTGGTGTAGGAATTCTCTTGTCTGATAATTTATCATATACTCTAGAAAAATATGAATATGATTTCGACGGCCGTTTTCTATTTATAGATATAAAAATAGGCGAAATTCCTTACAGAATAATAAACATTTATGCACCAAATAAGGAGAAAGACAGGAAAGAGTACTTTCTTAACTTGTCACAATTTTTAGTTGCCAATAGAAATATAATAGTGGGTGGGGATTTTAACTGTGTCGAAAATTCAAGAAAAGATAAATTTGGTAGGGATTCGAACCCCGACTTCGGAACAACTGGGTCAAAAGAACTAAAAACCTTAACTAATGATTTCCAGATAACTGACAGCTTCAGGAAATTAAACCCAAATATGATTGCCTCGACGTGGCATGCGGCAGGCAAACAGATACACGCCCGCCTAGATAGATTCTATATATCAAATAACATGCTTAATGATGACATAACCTTTGACTTTCTACCCACAAGTGTAAGCGATCATGATATCTTCGCAATGAATATTAACCCTCAAACTGATGTCAAGTTTGGACAAAGTTATTGGAAGTTTAACGACCAACTATTATTGGATAATGACTTTATAACTGCATTTTCGGGTTTCTTAAATTATCAAATTAAATATTTAAATCTGACTCTTGAAACATGGGACAAACTCAAACATAAAATAAGGTTATTCTGTATTGCATTCAGCAAGAAGAAATCACGTCTTAAACATGACAATATTAGGAAATTGAGATTTAAATATTCAAATTTAGTTCAAGCCGAACGGGTTAACCCAGGCAATTATTTAGAGCAAATAGAGACCTTACGTCTACATATTAAAACAGTTAGTGACGAAAATAATGCAGGTGCCAAAGTTCGCGCTAAAATAAAAACACTCGAAACAGAAGAGATCCCTTCAAATTATTTCAATAAAATTGAAAAGCGGCGCTGCAATAAGAAAACTGTCAGGAATATAAAATATAACAACAAAGAATTTACTAAATCAGAAGACATTCTAAATTGTTTCAGGTCATTTTATTCTGACCTATATACTGAAGAAGCCATTGACGGCGAAGTAGCAGATACATTTCTTAAAGATTTACCCCAATTAACCCCAGAAGACGCCGACTCCCTTGAAAATGATTTCACAATAGACGAACTTAGTTTTTCTTTACAGAGCATGCAAGACGGCAAATCACCGGGACCTGACGGTCTAACTAAAGCCTTTTATTCCAAATTCTTTGGAATTCTTGCACCATTATTATTAAAGCTTACCGTCATTATATTTGAAAGTGGGAATTTATCAGACACCCAAAAACTTTCGTATATTACGCTTATATGTAAAAATGATGATAAATCTGATGATGTCAAATTTTATCGTCCCATAAGTTTATTGAATTATGATTATAAAATAATTTCCAAATCTATTACACAGCGATTAAGTACTGTATTGGGTTCTATCATACATGAAGACCAAACATGTTCCGTTAAAGGTCGTACCATACTTGATAATGTGCATTTAATGAGAAATATAATTGATTATGTAGATCAGAAAGATATGGAATGTATTTTCTTGAATTTAGATCAAGAGAAAGCCTTTGATCGTGTATCGTACGCATTTCTATATAAATGTCTGGAAACTTTCGGATTCAGACCAAATTTCATAAAATGGATTCAAATCCTATATAATAATATAAAATCATCGGTTATCGTCAATAACCACATATCAGATCCATTTAATATTTCACGCGGTGTTAGGCAGGGTTGCGCTCTCTCACCTTTACTCTATGTGTTAATTCTAGAACCTTTTGCGAACCAAATTAGACGCAACCCCTTGATAAGCGGAATTTCATTACCAGGCAGTGCTGATCAATCCAAAATTTCATTATATGCAGACGACAGCACAGCCACTTTAACGAACCTAAAATCTGTTCAAATAGTTTTAGATACTTGTAAATTATTTGGGAAAGCATCTGGGTCAAAATTAAACATATATAAAACTAAAGGTATGTTCTTAGGCAAATGGAAAACTAGGTCTGATCACCCTTTTGGAATATCATGGATCGAACATGCTAAATTACTGGGTCGACGGTTAGGTAGTTTTATTACTGAAGACGATACATGGTCAACTACTTTTTCCAAATACCAGAAAACCATAAACCAATATTCTACCAGACATATTTCTTTGAAAGGAAAATCAATAATTTCTAATTCATTAGCTTGTTCCAAATTGTGGTATCTTTGTTCAACTACTTTACTTCCAAAACACTACAAACAATTATTTACTAGGTCACTATTTTCTTTTATTTGGAAATCCAAATCAGAGCATTTAAATAGGAAAACCATGTACTTACCTTATAATAAAGGGGGACAGAATATAGTTGATATTGAAACAAAAGCTAATGCCCTATTATTAAAACATATACAGACTCTTCTAGATGGCCATACAGCCAAATGGACTTATTTCACCATATATTGGATAGGATTATCTTTGCGCAAGTTTAACCCTGCATTTGCATCCCTAACCATACCACACAGCGATTATGTGCCACCATTTTACGAACATTGTCTATCTTTATTACGCGAATTTAACAAGAAAGCTCCCAAGACCAAATTAAATAACTTACCTTGCAAAGAGATATATAAAATCATGTTAAATTACAGTGTGGTATTTCCACCCATAATATCAAAACGCCCCCGTATCAATTTTACACCTATATGGAAAACACTCCAGAACAAATGTATTGACCCCTTTTCCCGCGATGTATCCTGGAAAATAATTCATGAAATTCTTCCAGTACAACAAGTCCTCTACTTCCGGAAAATTACTAAAGATGCAAAGTGTCCCCTTTGTGGTTATTCAAGCGAATCAGTTCACCATTTATTCTTTCATTGTCCCACGGTCCAACTCCTATATTCCATAGTATTTCCATGGATCTCCGACATCGCCGAGATCACCATTACTCCTTCAATCGACATCGTTATTTACAACATTCTACCCCGTAACTTAGATACTTCCCAACGAGACACCATCCTTTATATCCTTTCTGACTGTAAATTCTCTATATGGGCTTCCAGGAATCTGAAAAAGTTTGAGAAGCGAAAAGTTAATTCATGTTATATACTTATGTTCATGTTAAATAAAATGAAATTACGGATCCAGGCGGATTATAAACGTTATGATTTGAACAACTTCAACATACACTGGTCTACACTAGTGGGTTTAGACTTCACTAAGGATGACCCACTAGTGTTCAACTTTGCAGACTTCTAATCATGCATGTGGTATTTCACACAACATTGTATTTGTTTCACGTTCATTGGTTTCATGTCGTGTCATGTCGTTTATGTTCATATATTTGATTGTGTCATTGCCGACGCACCATACTATCTATTCCCAGGAAACATTTATTCTGTATACTGTAAGTTCTTATTGTGAACGACGAAATACTCATGTGTCACGAGCCCCAATACGTTGTTTTATTTTGCATTATAGGCGTTCAGACTTAGCAGTTTTATCTGCTGTCCCAGGTAGCCGCCCAGACATCACGTGCCCTAGTTCTAGCACGTGTTTTCTGGACGACTGTCTCCCTCTTTTTCTCCCCAGAATTCTCATATAAACTGGCGACACATGCGTATAAATTAAATTATATCTCTTACAAAAACTAAACACGGACTCCAGTCTGCATGGTGGAGGTGTCGTGCGCACATCTGTGTGCAGGGCAGTTCCGCCATGCAAGTCACATATCTTACTATGGCACTACGGCAATGAATTTCATGTACAAATTGTCAAATTGTCACCGTTAACAGAATGCTTTGCATTCATTGTTATTGTATATACATGTAAATATATATATGAATAAAATTTTATGAAAAAAAAAAAAAAAAAAAAAATCTGTTCTTATCAGCTTAATATCTGATACGTCCTCCATTGGGGGACTTCGATATTAA
>JBEVXV010000754.1:0-4565 GCA_040505915.1 Sedimenticola sp.
TCAATGGTCTTGAACACTAATCAAATAAGAATATTAATTATACTCTTATACATTTAATAGTACATTCATATACTCAGACAGACATACATGTGCTTTGGTGTACGTATTACGTAGTACTCTCTGCGAGGGGCTGCAGCTAATAGTATTACTCATAGTAAGTGTAACAAATGCTCTCATTGGTCGAGAGGCGGAGTAACTGTCAATGGATACAAAGTATAGTCTGTTTCAACAACATATCATTCCTCCCTTTTTTTAGACAGATTGTTTATATAAGTCCCAGAAAGTATTCATCAAAGTTCGCTTTTAACTGTCTTGATTTTGTAAGTTTGTAAACAATTAAAACTATTAATTAACAAATACACAATATCATAAGTGATAATAAATGCCTAATAAAACCACATAATTGTTCTTCAGTTCAGATATACCGGGTGAATGAATATTCTCAGCAGTGTTTATTTTCTCACAGTCAAAGATTCATTAATGAAATTCCAACATGGATGTTCATGAATTTTGGGTTAGGTCTGAAACTTTAGCTCGCCACCTGCTGTCATAAATCTCTCTGGAGATAATTGTTTCCTGTAATCGTAGTAATACCACTCAGGATCAAATTAAGATAAGCCTGTAGTTCATGACATTAGGAAATGTAATTGCATTCGCCAGACAAAATCTGTCAACATTTTACTGGAAAAGCTTTGTTTTGAAAGCAGGTTAAAATATGCAAACACATTCAATTAATGTTCCAGTTTTTTTCTAGTGGTTGCAAAATTATATTTCCTTTACAAAATACAATGCAAACATTATGCCAATTTTCTAGCATACGAACACACCGTTTGCATTCAGGCTATATATGAAACTAAACTAACTGCACAGAATATTATTTATTCTGCAGTCGCACAGACCTGCGATTTCCTCCGGGTTGCCTGTTATCCGGTGGGCCTGGATCTGATGGGCCACCGTAGTTGATTCCCCCACGAGTAGACAAGGGGAGACGCCGGAAGTGTGAAGCATCTCTTGTGACTGTGCGATCCCCGACGCGAACAGAAACCATAGAACCCTTTTTCTCGAGAACCGTGCCAGGCTCGGGGTTGTAGTAGGAAGACAGTTTATTTTTCTTCTGTTGTTTTACGAGAACGTAATCTCCATGGCTGAGCTGTGACTCATTTGCACTGCGTTTAATATCAGTGTACATTTTCGCTTTCTGTTTCATTTCGCCATCTTTTCGGCGAATTGACTCGTCATTTAATGGAGTGTCAAATTGCGGCAATGTCGTCTTCATTTTTCGCGAAAATAGAGCTTCAGCAGGCGATATTTTTGTAGTCTGATGCGGTGTAGATCGATAATTCCTCAGAAATTTGTTCAACTCTTGTTTGTAATTCTTCCCTTCGATTTTCGCGGTTTTTATGCATTTTGCCAACGGTTGCATAAATCTCTCAGCATGTCCATTCGCGATTGGATGTAGTGGAGTAATTTTTCGGTGACGGAAACCAAGATATTCCGCGAACTGACTAAATTCATGCCCATTAAACGGTGGGCCATTATCTGTCTTTACAATTGAAGGTACTCCCATCGTTGAGAACACATTGTCCAGACGCGGAATTACAGCTTTTGATGACGTTGACGTCAAAATCTCCAACACCGGGAATCGAGTGTAATCATCCAGAATCACCATTATATAGTCTCCCGACGGTATTGGACCGAAAAAGTCAATGGACACTTCATCCCACGGCCTCGAAGGCAACTCGCTCATTTTCACCGGCTCTGACGTTGACGTCGGCGTAACTGCTATACACGGAATGCAGCTTTTGCACGTTTTGTCCACAAGGTCGTCTATACAAGGAAACCACACCTTCTCTCTCAGTAACGCTTTGGTTCTGACAATTCCTTGGTGACCTTCATGGGCAAGGTCAATGACCTTCTGTTGTAGTGATGACGGAATGGCAAGTTTTGTTCCGCGTAACAGTACATTTTTGCCTTCAATTTCAACGACAGTTAGTTCATCACTCAATCTCGCATACGAATTGTATGTCTTGTTTGACTGACACTCGGATTTGTCCCAACGATTTGATTTCACGGATCGAATGACCTTTAACATTGTTTCATCATTTTGTGTTTCACGTGAAATGTCCGTAATCGTCATGGACTTCGGCACTGCGTTATGCGCAATGTAACTCACATAATCATCTGCTACTGACATTTCGGTATCACTCGCGCTCGCGTGTGGATGCCGTGACATATAGTCGGCAATGTTATTCTTCCCGGCGCGATAAACCACCTTAAAGTCGTATGTGGCAAGTCTGAGTCGCCATCTCTCCAGCCTAAGCGGTTGCTTAGCTTTGGGGGTGTTGAATATCGCCACCAGGGGGCAGTGGTCAGTAATAAGATTGAATGTATGTCCAAATAGGTAGAGATGGAAATGCTCGATTCCCCATACAATACCTAAACACTCGCGTTCCACCTGTGAATATCGTTGCTCTACTGGGCTGAGCGCTTTGCTCGCGTATCCAATAATCCGGTTTTCTTGGGTCATAATCGCACTTAACCCCACGGGTGATGCGTCGGTCCAGAGTTCAGTTTCCTTGGACGGATCGAAATATGCAATCACAGTGTCACTGCTTAGCGTTTTTTTCAGTGTCTCAAACGCGTTTTGTTGTGAATCCGTCCAAACCCAAGGTTCACTTTCTCGTGTGAGTCGGCGTAGCGGCTCTGTTATCGTCGAGTAATTTGGAATGAAACGCGATACGTAATTTGTCATTCCCAGATAGCTACGAACTTCAGACGGAGTACTTGGCGTATCCGCATGTTTTATTGCGTCAACTTTGCTCGGGTCAGCTGACAACCCTGATTCAGAGAACACGTATCCAAAGAACACTAGTTTAGGCTGGCTAAACTTGCATTTCTGTTTGTTTAGTGTCAGATTGTTTTCGCGTAGTCTCCCAAACACGGCTTCAAGATTCCGATCGTGCTCTGCTTGGTTCTTCCCGTAAACGATGATGTCATCGCTTATGTTGCGAACTCCATGTAATCCCTCCAAAACTTGACGTACTTCATTCTGAAATATTTCCGGGGCACTGGTTACGCCCATGTTTAGACGTTTGTAACGATACAGTCCCACATGCGTCGAAAACGTCGTTATACTTCGAGATTCCGGAGCTAACACGATTTGATGAAATCCATTTTTCAGATCAATTGTCGAGAACACTTTTGCACCGTTTAGCTCCGTAATTAAGTCATCAATGGTTGGTGTGATATGGCGCTCTCGTCCAATTGCTTGATTTGCTTTTCTCATGTCCACGCAAATTCGTATTTCATCAGGACTTTTGGGTTTCGGTGCGACAACAATGGGACTACACCACGGAGTTGCGCCCTCTACAACTTTCTCAATGATGTCAGTGCTTTCCAAACGATCTAATTCTTTCTCAACTTGTTTGCGAATATGAAACGGTATGCGTCTATGGGGCAAGGCTACGGGTGCTACACTCTCATCAATGTGTAATTTGATAACTTTGTCTTTTAGTTTACCCAATCCATGAAACAAGTCTGAATATTCCCCGACTAACTGATCAGTCTTTGGCGTATCAACGGAATTGATAGCTGGTACAATGTTCAAATCAACTGCAGTACTATAACTCAACAATGATCCATAATTACCAGAAATAACATAAAAGTTACCTGTTGTAATTTTCGTATCCGTTTCAATTTTAGCTTGAAATTTTCCCTTGATTGGTAACTGCTGTTTCTGTCCATATGCAAATGCCTTAGTGTCCGGTTTTGACAATTTTGGTTTGTCCTGCATTTTCATGTACACACTTTCATCTAGAATATTCAGGGAACTTCCTGTGTCCACTAAAACTTTTGTTTCATAGTCATTAATTTTCACTGTTGTCTTTGGCGCTGATCGTTTAGTGTTTACGTTGTTTGCATTCACCCCAAATGAATAATCTTCTTCCTGCCCACTTTCTGCCTCATTTTCACTTTCCGTGTTTCCAATTTCCGTGTTTCCAATTTGCGTTATTTTCCTATTTCTACGTTTCCTTCTCAAACACTGAGACACAAAGTGATTTGGTTTCTTACAGTAATTGCATGTTTTCCCATACGCTGGACATCCATGCTGATGGGGGTATAATCCACCACAACTTCTGCACACGGAAGTTGGTGTAGATGCTGGTCTCGGCGGCTTTGCACCGAAGAAACGCGGCTGTTGACGTTCCGGTTGTCTCGGAAATGCTGGTTTGGTCGACTTTCTCCTCACAACGTGGATTTTCTCGTGACCCAGATCGCTTCCAATTTTGTCTGCTTGCCTATTTGCAATTTCCATGGTTCTGGCTGATAGCAATAACGCGGATAAATCCATGGAATCTTTCAATGCTTTTCGTCGTAACGGAGTTGACGTACATCCTTGAATAATTTGACTCTTGATTTCGCCATCCGTGTTTCCAAACTCACAGTTATTTGCTTTCTGACGAAGTCTGGTAGCAAATTGGTCGACAGTCTCCGATTCAGTTTGTTTGAATTGACGAAACTCGAATATTTCAAACTCCTTATTCACTTGCGGTTTGAAATATAGC
>JBEVXV010000755.1:0-2898 GCA_040505915.1 Sedimenticola sp.
TGGGACCTCACTTCTATACCACATATTCTATCACATGTACTTTCAATAGGAGCGATAATGGAGTTTAGACATTTCCTATACATAATGCAAATCCCACCTTTACCACATCTGGCTCTACTGTATGGGTCAATATCATTTTGTATAACGGTGTAACAGTCGTATTCGCTATGAATGCTGTTCATAAAGTGCTGTGAATGTGGCATCAGTTTGTGTTCACTAATAAGAGCAATGTCCACTTTGTGGGTGTCTAACAACTGCGACAGCGAATACGCTGTAGACATAATACCTCTTACGTTCCAAGCTAGCACATTGAACAACATTGCTACAATTAAATAATACCTGTAATTAGTAAGTGGCGGTTTGTGTGTAATGCGGATCATATTTTGAGGCTACCAGTCGCTATCGTCCAAAACTCCGTCATACCAAGTGCTCCTTTCAGTGTTCCGTTTGCTGACGTCATTTCCGTCATTATGCCCCCTTTTGTCGTGGCGTGACCTGTCTTCGTTATACGTATTCGTGCTGTACTGTGTATTCGTCTGTACGTTGTCATAATAACCCCAGTATCTGTTATTCCCTGTCCTGTTTGACCCATACCTATTCGAATACTCCCCGTCAGAATTACGCTGACGTCGCCTGACGTCTCTCCTTTCTTCTAGCTCTTTTTCCCATTCTGACCGATTCTTCCAACGTCTCACCACAATCTCATGCGGCCAGAACCCCTCACTCTCTATAATCTCTGCACAATCTATGTACACGATCAATTTAGCCGACACACTTGTTTTGTTGTAAAACATTTGCAATTTTCGTGCTACAATATCTTTAGTACGCAGAAAGTCCTCAAAATCGTCTTTTGTTACATCCGGATCTATATTACCAACATGGAACGTTATGAGCTTTTTCCTTCGCACGGCAACGAATCGTTCACTAGAGGGGGCAGTGTCATTGCTCCTACCGGGTATGCTACTTGTTTGAGATACTGTGTTAAATGTACAGGTATGACGGGTGTTACCTGTTCCATTAATATTACCAGCACGTGTAGGATGACTCGTACTAGGTGCGTTACTCGTACTAGTGTCGATTCTCGTAGTGGGAGCGTTACTTGTACTAGGGGCCTTGCTATTACTAGCCGCGACCCTCGTGTTAGTGGAGCTGCTGGTATTGATGACGTTATTTGTGCTAGGTGCGTTTATCGTGCTAGGAGCTTTACTCTTATTTGCATTACTCGTACTACTGGCGCTACTCGTACTGCGGCCGTTAATCGTACTAGTTACGTTATTTGTACTCAGGTTGCTATTTGTACCAGGGGTGTTACATTGCGTCATAGGTATGCTTATAGTGTTATCTTTAACACGACTTTGTGTACTTGTAGGAGTGGGTTTAGATATAACCGTGTCTGTTGACCGATTTGGTGCCGTGCGTAAGGGTGTTGCTGATAACGTACTGCTGTTGCAGAGTGAGCTTTTTTCAGGCGTGCCGTTTAGTTCGATGCCAGTATTACGCTGCAAAGGGTTGGATTGCGAATGCCCCTGCAACACGTCTGCGTATAGCTTGGCAACCAACGGGCTACCGTCTGTGTTATCAAGAACATTTGCGGGTTCACAAGCGTACTGTAGGTTCATCGCGTTATTGTCATCATCTAATGGCATGCATGAAAATTGCTCACTCAAGCTCTCAACTTTACTGTTCAGTTTTAAAACTGCGTCTGTCAATTCGTTAAGCTTTGAATTTACGTCTTGTGTGTCTTGCATGCATGCTCGTAAACTGTTCACAGACTGACACGTCATATTTATCATGTCTGAAAAAGTGTTGCACTGATGCTTCATTTCGCGAAATACAGCATAGTCCGATTTACGTTGGCTGAGTAAGTCTTTGACGTCAGATTGTATCTGCATAATAACGGCCGATATATCGGCCACATCAAGGGTGTCCTTCAGCGTCGGCTCACCGGATGGGGGACTGGACGGTGGAACCTGGGTCGTGTCCATAATGCTTTTGTCTGCATTGCTAAAAACACTGTATATCTCGCTTGTACGTTCACCGTTATTAAACATGTGTATTATGTAGCAGTCTAGGGCGCATTTCTCGGCTATGGTCCCGTTCTTTGATTTGCGACGGGTTACCAGTCTAGACGCAGGGCAGTCATCATTCGCCCGGGCTCTCTCAGCCAGGGTCGCTCGATACCAGTTAATACGTGGTGCTTCGTTGTGACATAGGCTCAATAATTCATCAATATATAAGTCTTTTGGCAAATTTAGTAGGGCGTGGTCAAGCTTCATGTAAAACTGTTGATTCGGTATCTGTGTATCATACGCCGAATCATCGTCGTCTGCCACTGAAGTCATCTCTTCTTTTATCTTCAGTAGCCGGGAATTCACTATCTTCTTAGGATCGGTATCACTATTCATTGACAAATTAGCCTGTTCACGATCTGTCGAGACATTTCCACATGTGTTTGTATTAACGACATGTCGGTCATCGAAAGGGTAGAAGTCATATGCATATGGAGAACTCATTGTGCGACAGACAGTAGTGCCTAAACCAAACAGGATAACCCGCTGTACTTTGTCACTAGATCCGCCACTGCAGCTGGAGCGTATCGGCTGAGTGTGAACAACCACGTGATGCTCTAGGCCAATGGTAACAAACTGTTGATCAATAGGGCTTTTCTAGCTGCCTTCAGTAGACCGTGACGAGTTTTTGGTCGTGAACTCTCCTCAAATAGTCAATAAGTGTAAGATATAGCTACGAAGGCCCTCGGGGCATGTTAGTGGGGACAATAGTCTATTGTGGTAATTTTGAATTACAATATTGTGCAATATAACGAAAATATAATATTTTTACCGTCCACAAATATATCCTCGTACAGAATCTATATTCCCACACATGTTGTCCAAATAT
>JBEVXV010000756.1:0-2069 GCA_040505915.1 Sedimenticola sp.
TGAGGGTGAATTAAATCAACGACTTATCTATAGATTCCCCTCACCCCAACCCTCTCCCCACAGGGGAGAGGGAGTTAACGGGACAGCAGTGATGGCACTTACTTAAGCGCTCTTTATACCGTAGGAGCGACTTTAGTCGCGATCAACGTCGCACCCAACCCAGACTAAGTGTCAGACTCCTTCACGACTGAAGTCGCTCCTACCCGTTAGCCGGGTGAAATGCTTCCTAAGCAAGCACCATTCGAGACCGGCCCAAACCCATGCGAAAGCTGAAATAGCCGAAAATGAACGCAAATCAGGAAAATATTATGATTAATCCAGAATATTTGGCTACTGATCTCGAAGAGATCTTTACCCGCATCCAAAATGAGCAGATGAAGGGTATCCCTATCCTCAACTATGCCATTCGTGTAGAGACGGTTGGTTTTCAGGAGTGGGACGGCTGCTGTGTCGGTATCCTTATCACTCCCTGGTTTATGAACCTGATGCTCTTCCCCAAACATGAAGGTGAGTGGGATGATCTTGCCGTGGGTAAAAAACAGACCCATAAATTACCCGCTGACTGCTATGAGTTCACCATCAATGAGTTTGAAGGGATCGGCCGTTGCCAGAGCTACCCGATTCACTCGCCAATGAATGAATTTGTCACCCATGAAGATGCGCTTTCTGTAGCACGCACCTTTATGGAGGTGCTGATGATCGCGGTAGATAGTACAGAGAGCGATGAGGATGAGGCGCGTTTCTCCCGCTTTCTGGAAGGGGATGAGATGGTGCGGATTCAGCAGGATGAGCTGGAGAAAGAGGCGGTATCCTGCCAGTGTCCCTCTCTGAAGGACGAGGCTGACCGGGTAATAAGCCGCCGCGATCTACTGCGTGGTAATTTTCAGGGGTTTCCCAATTCAACTGAATAGTTACTGTTTTCTCGAATGCACTCCTTGAATTTAATGAGAGTTTATGGAAACAATTTAGTTACTCCACATAGCTATGTTTTTGGCTAACGCCAGCCATAACCGGAGGCAAAAAGCTGCAGAGGGAGGAAAGACCGGCACAGCTTTTTGACGTCCGAGTTTATGGCCTGGTTATGTTCTTTATTCATAGTGTGTCCATAATCTAATAATTTTAACCACTTGTTCACTCTCTAGAACCTGATATACGATTCTGTGTTGTATATTGATTCTCCGTGAGTATGCACCTGCAAGATCACCCACTAATTTTTCATAAGGTGGTGGATTCTGATATGGATTTTCAGATAAAACTGCCAACAATGCCTGGGCCTTTTTTTTCAAGCCTGAAGCAGCTACTTTTTTTGCGTCTTTCTGTGCTTGTTTTGTATAGAGAAGCTTCCAAGTCACCAATCAAGCTCCTCATCACATTCAGAGCTTGGGGTCTCCATACCTTTTCTTATTGATTCCCGCATTCCCGGAATAGATAGAAGATGTAGTGATTCTTCAATAGCATTCCAGTCATCTTCAGAGACCAGGACCGCATTTGCTCTTTTCCCTGTAATAACTATGGGTTGATGAGTATTCGCTGTTTCGTCAATTAAGCTATAGAGCTTGGATCTTGCTTCAGTTGCATTAAGAATGGTCATATTTATTGCCCTCCATAGTATTAGCGTACGCTAACGCGTACGATTATTCAAGACTCCATTCCTTTCTGAGCATAACGTCAAGCATCAGTGGCGCGCGCCTTTGGCGCGTCCGCTGTATGCACATGTGTGTGCCCGGCATGGGCATGATTTTATGGGGTGTAAGTCCCCTGTACGATATCCGGGAGGATGTCATATTGACACCTTTAAAAGTACTAGCCGACGGCAAGGTGAGGTCTGATGACAGACACGCTGAAAGAAGCCCGAGTGCAAACCTGCGAGCCAACGGACGGAAACTGTATATAAGGCCGAACCCCAAGGCGAGTCAGCACAACATGTCGAAGCCCATCCAGACCTCTGGGGGATGGTAAATGCCAGTGTTGCCTACAAGGATGTAGTCAGCTATAGATAAAGAGAAGGGAACCCTCAAAAGCGATAATTCTGCTGTAATTAGCAGTATATAACCACCGCGTGTAGGAGG
>JBEVXV010000757.1:0-3802 GCA_040505915.1 Sedimenticola sp.
TGCCAGGCGTCACGAGCGGTCAGCACCAGTACCGGCATCATCAACCCCTTTTTACGCCAGTTATCCAGCACCTCCAGACCGGGACGCTGGGGCAGACCGAGATCCAGTACCACCGCATCATAGGGGGTCACTTCACCGAGATACTCGGCATCGATACCGTTGTCTGCCAGATCGACAGCAAAACCGGCCCGGCGCAGGGCCTGTTCCAGGGCGGCGGCTTGCTCAACATCATCTTCTACCAGCAGCAGGCGCATTACTCTTCCAGCTTCCGATCCAACAGTTGGCCGCTGCTCGCATCCAGCTCCAGCTCCCACACTTGCCCCCCACTATCCAGCAGATCGATCTCGTAGATGACGATCTCATCCTCCTGTTCCAACTCCACCTCCAGTATCCGCGCCCCCGGATACTCTGATTTCAGTTGTTCCAGGATCTGTTCCAGAGCGAGTATCTTTCCTGACATCAGCAGCTCACGGGCAACACGATGGTCTTGATCCGCCAATACGCCTGCGGTAACAAAAAAAAGTAGCAAAATGGTTAGAACATTCTTCATCAGTCACTCCGTCTATCGACCCCTGGAATACGCACCTCATGGCCGTCAAATCTACCTGTTTCCGGTGCCTTGTGACACAGCTCGCAACGACTGAAACTGCCCACCTCGGAATTGCCGGTCACCCACTCCAAAGGTAGCTCATTATGCTTGCGCAGGAAGTAGGGCGTTTCGGAGACACGTAGCACCGCCCCCTTTCCCTCCTGGGATAAGGCGACTCCTTGTGACCGAGTATACTCCGACCTGTCGGCCGCATGCTCCAGCAGATAGCTGCGTAGTGCCGTCTCTGACTCCTCATCCAACTCGGCGTTATCTTCAAAATGCTCTTCCAGACCATCCATCACCAGCTCCCAGGAAGGGGTGTTTAGCAGACCGGGCTGATAGGCAAAGTGACAGGAGCCACACTCCTCCTGATAGAGCTGATTTTCGGCCGGTGCCACATCCAGCAAGAGAGCATTGAACCAATCGCCAAGGTCACCCTGACTCTCTGCCACACAGCCACCGATGCCGAGGGTACAGAGAAGCAGCCAACTTGCCGGTGAAGTTATCCTTTTATTTGCCATGTTCATCAACCTCTTTCTGCTTGATCCCGGTAATCATTGAGCGCACCAGATTCTCTTTATGCTGAACGCTCGCCATGAACACGCCTGCCAGATGCAAAAAGACTAGCAGCAGGGTGATGTTGACGAAAAACTCATGGACCTCTCCGAGCAGCTCCCCCCAGAAGTGGGGAAGGTTTAGAAAGAGAGGAGCCAGTGGGCCGGAGAACTCTTCGGCGCCATAGACCGCCAGCCCGGTCAGCGTGGTGGCGGCGAGAGAGAGCAGTAGAGCAATCACCATGGCACCACCGGCCGGATTGTGACCGATATGGCGCTTGGCCCGAAAAGCGACCACATCCTTAATATAGGCGATCACCGTGGCAGGCCGACGGACAAAAGCACTGAAACGCGCATGTCGGGTTCCGACAAGCCCCCAAAAGAGACGAAACAGCACCAACCCGACAATGGTGTAACCGGCCCAGACATGGAGGATGAGAAAGTGATCATCGGTCACCCAGGCGGCGACGACGGCCCCCACAACAGACCAGTGAAAAACACGCACCAGTAGATCCCATACACGCAACTGTTCAAACGACTGCATAACAACACCTCTTTTTCTGTGACTGTGGGTAAGGATAGAGGGTTATTCTTAAACCAAGCTGAAAGGGGCTGAAAAGTGCCTGCTTCCCCCTCGATGTCTCAGCAAGCAGAGATGATTGTGATGAATACGCCGAATCTTGGGTAGAATAGGCTTTTTCCCCAATACAACAGGATCGATGACCGAACTTTTTCAACAGCTGATGGCGTGGATCAGCCTTCACCCGATGTGGTCGGGGATGGTGATTTTTTTGGTGGCGATGGCGGAATCCCTTGCCGTTATCGGCCTGCTGGTGCCGGGAGTTGTGATCATGTTCGGTATCGGCGCCCTAATCTCTGCCGGTGCCATCGACTTCTGGAGCGCCATGGCCTGGGCGGTGACCGGCGCAGTGGCCGGTGATGGCCTCAGTTTTTGGCTGGGCCGTCACTATCAGCAGCAGCTGACGAATCTCTGGCCATTTAACCGCCACCCCAAGAGCCTGGAACAGGGCATCGCCTTTTTTAACCGTTACGGCGGCAAAAGTGTCGCCCTCGGCCGCTTTTTCGGCCCGGTGCGCGCCATCATCCCACTGGTGGCAGGAATGCTGCGGATGCCACCCAGTCGTTTTGTCGCCGCCAATGTTATCTCCGCCCTGGTGTGGGCACCGGCCTACCTTCTTCCCGGCATCGTCTTTGGAGCCTCTCTGGAGCTGGCCTCTGAAGTCGCCCTGCGGCTGGTGATTCTGATTCTGCTGCTAGCAGTGATCATCTGGTTGGGACTCTGGTTGAGCAAGTGGACCTTCCGGCTGCTGCAGCCACACACCTCCGCCTGGGTCGCCGCCACTTTGCGCTGGAGCCGCCTCCACCCGCGTAGCGGTGAGATCGCCGCCGCCCTCGCCGACCCGGATCATCCCGAGGCACAGGGGCTATCGATCTTTGCTTTCCTGCTGCTGACTACTAGCGCAATTTTCACCCTACTGCTGACCACGGTGATCGAAGGGAGCCATATAGAGACGATCAACCAGGGGGTGCTGCAAGCGCTACAGAGCATCCGCACCCCCTGGTCCGATCATCTGATGATCTATATCACCCGACTGGCCGATGACGGGGTGGTTCTCTCTCTGATCATCGGCGTTTTGCTCTTTCTCATCTGGCGTGGCCACCGCCGCACCGCGCTCTACTGGCTGGCCGCCGCCCTCTTCTGCCTGATCGCCGGACCGCTGCTGAAGATGGGCTTGCAGATCCCCCGCCCCGAGGTGGTCACGCTGGCACCGGACTCCTACGCCTTTCCCAGCGGTCACACCCTGAGGGCGGTGGTGCTCTACGGCTTCCTCTCGGTCATTGTCGCTCGCCCGCTCTCTCTCAGCCGACGCTGGCTCCCCTATGGAGTGGCCGTGCTGGTGGCCGTTGCCGTCGCACTATCGCGTCTCTACCTGGGTGTACACTGGCTAAGTGATGTCCTCGGCAGCATCGCACTCGGGCTCGCGTGGGTGGCTGTCCTTGCCATGGCCTACCATCGCCATACACAGATCGAGAGTCGCTGGGGCAGCCTCACGGCTACCGCCATTGTGGTCATAATGCTCGCGTTTCTACTCAAAAGTGGACTAGATCATGAGCGCGATTTCAGCCGCTACCAACCACTACAGGAGAGTCGTGAAATAAGTGCCAAACAGTGGTGGCAGGGTGAGACGAAAGCACTGCCGGGAGAGCGCAGTGATATCCAAAGCCGCCACGAAGAGCCTCTCAACCTACAGTATGCTGGTAAGTTAAACTGGCTCAATAGCCAGCTGGCGGAGAGTGGCTGGCAGCCAGCGGAGACGCTCTCCTGGAGCAATAGCCTGCATCTACTCTCCCCCACCCTGGGACTGCAACAGCTGCCGCTCTTGCCCCAGGTACATGACGGTAGACACGAAGCGCTACTGCTGGAGAAAAAATTGCCCAATGACCGGCGGCTGGTGTTGCGGCTGTGGCCAACAGGCGTTCACCTGATGCCCAATGGAACCCGTGTATGGATTGGCAATATCTCCGAGCAGCAGCAGGTACGGATTGTTAATTTGGTTACTCTGGCAGCAACCAGCCAGGATTTTTCAACGCCATTTCAGGTTTTCTCAGCGGATATTCAGCAGCTACCGGAGGGCTC
>JBEVXV010000758.1:0-5234 GCA_040505915.1 Sedimenticola sp.
GAGTGACGATAGGTGCCCGTCACGTGATCCAGTCAGACTTTAGAGCAGTGGTGTCATTCGTTCGTCATGGAAACAGAATACCACCCGGGTGGGTGGGAGGGCATATAACTCCTGACAGTTTTGGGACAACAAAATCTATATCAAACTTCGACTTAGGAAGTCTCGTTTAACATATAATTTTGTTGTCCCATAAACTGTCAGCTAGTTATACGAGTCTTTAGAGTCCATGACAAACGCATAACACCACAGGCATGCCAATAATGCGTGATATGGTAATCAAACACCATTTTTTGATTCCCAGTCATAACATGTACGTGAAAGCAGCATTGCCATTACATTGCATGCTATACATGACATGTTACTACCTGTACCGTCGCTGTCTTCCCCTCATTTGCTGGCTTGTGACAACACACAATGACTGAAGGAACTGTCATTGGTAATGGGCCGCTGGTAATGTCTTCTGAACACGCAGTCAGACTTCCAGCCAGCGGTTCGGAGAATTGTATCAATAGGCACTTTGCCCGCTGCTACACTGGTAGAAGCAGAGCGAGTTGAATGTGGCTTAAATATCGATATGTCGACACCAGCATCTCGCAGCAATTCTCGAATCCACTTACTAATAGTAGTTTTTGTAGCTCCTTTGTAAGGTTTTTGAGTGGTAATGAATAATCTGCTATCAGTATCTGACCTTAGTTGGCACGTTGATTGCAAATATTGTTTCAAACATACCACAACACATAATGAAGCATTAGCTGGGTAGCTTTCCACATACAATTCATTCAAATGATGAGATATGGAGGATTGCTTCAACAATTTATCTACACGTAGCTTAACACATTTATCTGTCAACTCGATATTATGCACTTCCAATGCATGTAGAGTTTGGCAACGCTGTCCCGTTGTGAGCGCCAGAAGAGCACACAGCTTCTTAGATAACTGGCGTAGTGGCAAACTAGCATTATCCAGTGTTTTAATATGATTCAACACAATAGACACATCCCAAGTGACCTTATACCGAGGTAAACACGGACGTTTGTGGAATATGCCCTTCATGAACCGTTTCACCAAATTATGGCTTCCCATATTTACATTTGTGACAGTGGAAATCATGGTAGAAATCGCAGATTTCGCAGTGTTAATAGCACTATATCCAATGCCACTGTCAAACAATAATGACAGAAATGTTATCAATTGCTTCACATCGGAATTAAATATATTACATTTTTGCCTGTCACAAAATAACACCCACTTGCTGAGATACGTCCCATACTGTTTCTTTGTATTGGTCCTCCAGGATGACAAAATGATTTCGGCAGATGCCGCTGAAAATCCCTGACCAAGCAGTGCTTCCCTGATACTTTGAAAACACCCAGTCGCATTTTCCTTAGTGGATGTTGTCTTTTCTTGTCCTGTGGTAGAACCAGGCATTCGTCCGTTTTTGGCAACATGTACGGCTGATGGCATATCAGCTGTAGTAACGTTGGGAACCAGGACTGGGTAGGAAATATTGGAGCGATCAATACAACTGTTGCTCGTTCTTGCTGTATTTTTTGAAGCACTTGTCCCAAAACACTGAAAGGCGGAAATAAATATGCAGCAAGGTTACCCCATGTCAGAGAAAACGCATTAACTGCAACGGCATTCAAATCTGGTGTGAACGACACGTATTTAGGGAGTCTGTGGTTTGCATCTGATGCAAATAAGTCAATAGTACATTTCCCTACCAATGATTGAATCTTAATGAACACATTGTCATTCACCATCCATTCCATGTCTTCGTTTTTACGTCTGCTTAAGTTATCTGCAGTAACATTAAGTTTACCGGGTATATAATATACACTTATCCATATTCTACGTTGCTTCAACCAATTCCATACATCCCGAGCTAGACTGTTCAACCGAGATTTCCTACCTCCCATTTTTGCCAAATATTTCATTGCAACTGTGTTGTCCAGATATAGCTTGACATGAATATTCTCAAGGTTATTGCAGAATTGTTTTAACGCCAAAACCGCAGCTTTCAATTCTAAATAATTGATATGATTCTGTTTTTCCTGTTGAGACCAAAGCCCACTAATTGTCTCACCAGTTGATTTATTAATAGCTCCGAATCCAGTTTGCGAGCTATCAGATTCGATGATGACGGTCGCCTGAGATAATATGATTGGCCGATATGCTGTGCTAACATTATCTATCCATCCTTCCAAACACAATTTTGTGTCACGAGTCAGCAAAACCGGTGCATCAAAATTACCTCTGTGTACTTTCAATGCTTTATCACGAACAATCTCTAGAGGCTTATAAAACAAAGGTGCATGAGGAACAGCTGGTTCGCTTGCTACAAGCTTGCCTATGACCTTGGCTAGTTCCCTAATTGTTACAGAAGACCTCTGTTTCAGTAATCGGCATTGTTCAATTATTTCATTAGCCTTATCCACGGTTAACTTTACTGTCATGTTTACTGAATTAATTAGAAAACCCACAAACACAATTTCCTGTGCAGGGTTGACAACAGATTTTCGTGGATGAACAGTGAAACCTATATTATCCACTAAGTCTAAAGTTTCATGAACATTTTCCAAACATTCCTCTCTTGTGTCACTTTTGAGCAAACAGTCATCAATATATGCTGAATTACAATGTCCACGTTTGCGCAACGATGAAAACAACGGCTTGAGCAGTTTTGTGAACACTCTAGGTGCACTTGATAACCCATTAGGAAGGCAAGTAAAGCAAAAATACTGTGAGTTCCATTTGAACGACAGCCACGGTTGGCAACACTTACAAACTCGAACACTGAAGTAGGCATCGCGAAGGTCGAGCAGTGCGAAAAAGCAATCTTTTGTCACCAATGCTAGAGCAGACTTCAATGTTTCCATTTTGAAATGAAGCTTTTCAACCTGTTCATTTAAAATCCGCAAATTTAAAATCAGTCTGTGCGAACCATCACGCTTTGGACGAATGAAAATATTCGATACAAATTTCGCATCACGTGCTTCAATAGGTCTTATAACCTGTTTGTGTAACAGTTTGTGTATTTCTACATCAATAACTTGGGCATCTGCATCATTAAATTTAATCATTTTAGGTAGACTATCCTGTAATGGATATTCGAGAAATTCAATACAATAACCATTTTTCACAATATCCAGAATCCATTTATCTGATGTGATATCTAACCAAGCCAGATAATTTTCACCAATTTTTCCTGCTACAAAATTGTCAGGTTTATTATTCAATGATAACAACACATTACTTACGTTATCATCACTAGGTGGTACTGTAATATCTAGTATTTCCGGCCGCGCCTCCCTCGCTGGGACTGTTCTTTCTGTGACATGCGTTGCTGAGGGCGGCCTGATTTGTTTAAAAACCTGCTACTTTTAGTTGGAGAATCGCGGTAATTTGACTTTGGTTTTTTAGAACCCTCCTGCCGCTCATACGGAAATTTCCTTTTCGAAGTTTTCTTCTCCGATATCTCGCTTGCCAGCTTATTCGTCTCAGACAAATTTTTCATTTGCTGCTGTAGATCGTCACCGAAGAGGAACTCTGATATAGGTGTTTTCGCGGTGCAGAGCTTCTGATATTGCCGAGCGACTGCTGGCTTTAGCATCTGTCTGCGTATTGCAGTCATGTCCCGATGCGAATGGGATAATAATTGGAACGCGTCACATGCCATGTCGAACACCTTATCGTTTCCGTCTTTGTCCTCCTCCAAACAGCTGTTCATTATTTGAATAATGGGTAGCATAGCTTTTGATACGGAGCGGTGATTAGCGGCCAACAACTTATCATTTTGTTGATAATTTTCAGTCAAATTCTTCCACAACTCCATATTTACCAATGGTGCACGGACACTCTCACAATTCTCGGGTTTTACATATTTAGCAGATAATTCTTTGATGTTTTTTGGAGAACTTGCGACCTGCATCGCTCTCTTTATGGTAGCGGCAAGTTTGACATTCACAGCCGGTCCAGCGATTTCCTTCTCGTCAAATTCCTGTGACATTAAATTCAATCTATTTAATTTATCACTGCCAGTGTTTGCACTTACCGCCGTAGGTCGTGATTTCAACGAATGAAAATTAAAATCATCTTCTTCGTCGGTATCTAATTCCCCCGAAGACGAAGAAACTTCAGAAAATCTATTTCTACTTTCAGTTTGATTCACTTCCGTATTGACACCGGAGACCGAAGCGCCCTCTGCCAAACTACCGGTGTCACCTGTATTCTCTCCCCTGTCACCGTGTCCACGAGTGACCCTGTGCGCGTCGTCGCGAGGTGATTTATTCGCGCCCGAACCAAGTCGTGTTTGTAACTGCTTAACAGTAGACGCTAGTTCGTTCAATTGTACCTGTGTGGTAGCCCAATACTCTTGCCCAGGGATGGGCGCCGAATAAAATTGTTGCGGCCTTGTAAATTGTGGATACAATGGTAACATAGGCCCCGGCTCGCGATAGGCCCCGGAACTCTCGCCGACAACGAGATTATCCGATGCGGATGACTGAACCGCTCCCTGTCCAAGTCGGTATAGTGGAGGGCGATTGTCATTGACAGCGCCAGGAGACTGATGATTCATCATCGCTCTCACGTAACTCCCGTCACTTTGCTGAATCAGCACTGTCGATGAATCTATAGTCTCGGACATCGACGGTTCATTAGCGGCCACGCTCACAGAGCTTGATGTGCCTTGCGTCTTTGTCGCGGTCGATTCCACAATCGGCATTTTTAAGCTGTCACCAATTAAATGGTCTATAGAGCCTTCATGACTGACAGCGGCCGACATTGCCGCCATCCTAGACACAAACGGTCAGGAGGTCTTACGCTCAATCCCACACTTCCACACACGAGAACTTTACATCCAACGCGTATATCATTTATTAATCCTGCATTCCGTGCGCTAAATACGGTCACATAATCTGGGTCACCAAGTCGATAGACAATCCCAGAAACTCCCGTAAAAGGAAGGTCGTCCTAAAAATCCGTATTATCGCGACACGAACATCCTTACAACGAAAAGAATTTCACAATTAAATCCAAATGTATATCCAAATTCAGTTGGTACTAAATTATTGACGAAATTATTCCGTTATTAAGCTTTTAATATTATTAAAAGGTCCTCATTTGAAAGTCGACTGATCACATTCCCAGACACGCTAACCTCTGACTGGATCACGTGACGGGCACCTATCGTCACTCGTATAACTAGCTGACAGTTTATGGGACAACAAAAT
>JBEVXV010000759.1:0-3376 GCA_040505915.1 Sedimenticola sp.
GTGTTACACGACGATCGAATTCTTTCTTCCACAATAAGCAGACACCGCCTTTACCGACTCGTCTCACGCCAGGTAATCCCAAGTCAAAATCCGACCTTGCGTAGCAACAGTAGTTTACGTCGATAATGTCTAAAAAATGTAAGTCGTGCTCGTAGAGCCAATGCTCCGATATACCACATATGTCTATATTTCCTGTTGTCAGTATATTACTTAGATATGTACAGCTAGACATGATACCTGTAGCGTTCCATGTCATAAAACGCAAGTTGCTACCCATTGACATATTCGATTTGGGGATACCCGGTGTTAGGAAGCACGTGGCGATTACGGTAATACACAGTACTAATAAATAACACGGACAAGTGACATACATTAGTCAACATCTACGTCGTGATCAACCGCATATGAATTATATAGCGGTGCGGAATAACCTCTTTCCTCGTCATACCTGCGGTAGCCAGAATTTCTATTCCGATACCGCCTGTCACGCTGTAGTGCCCCACGCGACACCCAAGGCTTACACACAACGTTTTTGGGCCAAAACCCGGGATCCTCAACCATATTACAGTTAACGTCAGATTCAACGTTTAATCTGATTATCACACTATCGGGGGTGCGACTAGGGAGTATAGTGACCTGGCTCACTCGCGGACCGCGACTTTCTACATGTCTATGTATTATTTCTGCCGTTATGCCAGACTTAAACCCACCCACGTAAAATCGCTTAGGGCGTTTACGAACGTAGTCCGATAAATCATCACCGTGAGCAATGCTACCATGTGTGGCCAATATTTCCTCATTATGGCCAGTACTTGACGCATTAATGTCCGTTGCATTATGTGTGAAATTTTGTGTTGCTTCAGGGCTCTCTCTTTGTATTCTGGAGCCACTGTACATATAATTATTGCTATTACGCGTGGTGCTTGAACCGTTTAACGAAATTCGACCAGACGAATTATTTCCAAATTGTCTCGTTCGAACTAAAACCGGAATTTTAGCCATTTCATTCGGGTAAGTGGCGATATTATTTAGGCGCGGTAGACAATGACTGCCGTCCTCGACCTGTTGCCAAGAATGATCGGGATTACGATCGGCCGAAAATGTGCCAGGTCCCGCTGTCAACATAGAATTATCATTTGAGACAGAGCCGTCATTTACCGGACGTGAATCTACAGTTGGTTCCCGATCCGGAGGCAAACCAGACGATATATGTCGGACATTAGAACGTGTACCATGTGTCAATGCCTTAGCGTATGATGTTACGATGGAACTATTTCTGATCTGAGAATCAATGGCCGTAGGGCGCGGTGCCCGACTATCGCCGGTAACCTGTTCGTTACCAGAATTATCTACTACTAGCCGCGAGCTACCATGAACTGCCGCTTTGTCAGAACGTATAGCGCATTGCCAGTTTATATCTGTATCTAGTCTGGAATTTGGGGCAAGCACAATGCATTTGTTAACCACAGCAGGGGGATAATCAACTATCGCCTTTTCTGGTGAAATACTACACATTTCTCGAATCTCTGAGTTTGTACCGCTTCCACGCACATCCCGTAAGCCGTTAAGATTTAGCTCATCAGTAACCAAAGTAGGCACATTTATAACATCCTTAAGTTTTCTGGTTGAACAAGCAGTATCATTTTCATTGTATGAGAGATGTGTATCAATGCTACTGGATGTACATGGAGTAACAGTACTACTGGTTGAAAAACTTGTAATAGTAACATCGAGTGGAGAATTTGCACCAATGCTACTGGATGGACGACTTGTAGCAGTGCCACTGATTGTACAACCCATAGCAGCGCCCCCGGCTGGACAGCCTGCAGCAGTGCTACTGATTGGACAATCCGTAACAGTGATACTGGGTGGACATTTTGTAGCATTGCTACTGGCTAGACAATTTGTAACAATCTTACTTAATGGACAATGTGTAGCAGTTATACTGGATGACCGATTTGTAGCGTTGCTACTGGATGAACAATTTGTAACAGTGCTACTGGATAGAAAATTTGTAGCAGTGCCACTAGATGGACATATAGCAACGGAAGCTGGAGGTTTGTATAAACCCCGTAAGGCCTCAGTGATCTCACCTGACAATAAAGTCACATTTTGCTTTATGACCCCGAGGCTTGGGGTTACAATTTGTTGTAATTTCTGCATATCTGCACTTACGTTTGTCAATGTGCATTTTAGAGTGTTCATTTGCTCTGATCTTATTTCGTTCATCGAGTTATATTGTTTTAGATGTATAATGTCAGCTTTCATCTGTGCAACAGCGTCCTTCAAAAGTTTCAGCTCCACTTCACAGCTGCACGTGTGTTTACTCCCCGAGTTGTTCGGTGTCTCGGAAGACGATTGCGAGTTGCGGGACTTGCCATGGCGGGAGAGGCTCATAACGTCAGTTAGGGAATTAAATGCTGCACCCTCCACGACGGAAATCAGACAATGGATGTCTCTGGCTAGTTTGGTGACTAGTGTGTCCCCGGTGCGTGTCTGTATACGTCGTTTAAGTTCCACGTGTCTACCATATGGAAAATCATCATAACCCTTTATATAGCCAAACACCTGCGATCGAATACACTCGAGTCGGTCACTTGAGCTGTATGTCTTAATAATTCTGTTGATAAACATATCTTTGGGCAGAGCCCTAAATATGTGTGCCAGCCTTTGGATGTTTTCTTCAGTGGACGATTCATTTTCAGACCCCACGAGAATAACCGAATCGTTCACCGTGGGAGAGGTAATTGTCTCAGGGGGTCTCATGTTGTCGGAGTATGGATACGGGTGTGACGGTGAACTGGACAATAACTGCGCACTGAAGGATTCACCCGCACTTACGTTTGCATCAGATACATCTAGATGTATGTGTTTTACTGCCGGCTGGCCACTCTGGCAACGAAAGCTGCCTTGCGAATCATATTCGGTGTTAACAGTCGTACTATATCCTGTATATGGAGTATCGAATTATGTGCTTAGTTCTACACTATATGGTTGTTTGACGAGAGTTTCATCATAATCGTCGTTTGCCAAAATTACAGGTGTCATCGTAGTGAAACGAGGCACGTCTGACATCGTTGGAATATGGTCGATGGAGTTGCCCCCCTTATCATCTGACCGCATCGCTCATGCGTGACGAATCGCCGAGCGTAGGGCTGTTGTGTCAGTGAGCAGTTTTTAGCAAGCAGATATACACTTATAGGGCCTGAGGGCATGTTATGGCCATTTTCCTTTTTCACAAATACAAGTAACAGTATTTAGAGAAAATTCAGATAATATTCAAAAATTACCGACTATGTATCCATATATCCATAGAAAATACATTCACACTGCTCACTGACAAAGTTGAACATCCAATGTTCCGTGTTTAATGAGA
>JBEVXV010000760.1:0-5199 GCA_040505915.1 Sedimenticola sp.
TTAGCCGCCAGATTGAGATCGTCACCGATTTCAGGGCGATCATTCAGAATGATACCGTGTTGCTGCGCCGCTCAACCATGGCCGCAGAGAGTAAGCGGCTGGCCAGGGATTACTCTCTTGGTGATGGGCGTGGAACCATGCAGCACATTGAAAAGGTCTGTACGGCGATACAGAACCAGCACGGCAACCTTGAACGAATGAAGGATATGCTTGCCGACATTATGTTCCGTGAAGGTGTTGTCATCCCGGAGCCGCCGCGACACCCGGAGAACCTCGGGATTGCGAACAGGGTTCGCTGGCTCTCCAGCTTCGACAAAGAGCTTCCGGGGATCAGAACCACACTGCTCCAGAACGGTGATCTTGTTGCAACTGAGAGCCACCTGAGATCACTCCATGTTGCGCTTAAGAGGACCAAGGGTGATATCTCAGCGCAAGCTGAGTTGCTTGATGAGCAGTTTAAGGAGTACATCAAACAGACTGGCGACGAAAACAGTCGCTGGGAGAATCAGTACGCAATACTTCAGGAGGGCCTGGCAAAATTCACCGCCCAAGCGAAGCAAGTGGAGGACGATCTCGAAAATCTCTATCGCCAGCAGGAGAGCTATGAAAGGGAGGAGATAGAGTCTAAAAAGAGAGCGTATGACGATCTTGAGCGACTCACTGGGCTGATGGAACAGACCAAATCGCGAGTTAACCTGCTCAACCAGAACATATCCAACGAACGCCAGCCATTTACCCAGCGTGAGAAGGATGAAACCGAAAGGCACATTAGGGCCAACTCCCGCCTGCGGGACAGGCATGAGGCTGTTGCAGAGGCGTTGGGCAAGCTTGGAGAGCTCTACCGGGAGAAAGAGAACAACATAAACCAGCGCCGGGAAGCGGCCCTGGATAGCAAAAGGGAAGAGGCTGAGCCTGAACGCCAGAGAGTAGTCTCGGCGCTTGCCGGGGCGGAAGTGAGGGCAAAAACCGCCACGCGAACGGATGAAGAGAACCTGATCCTCACTCAGATTTCAAACACTATTGAGACGCTTCGCCGAGAGATTGAGGCAAAGGTGGGTGCCCTCCATACCGCAGAAGAGACTGGAAAAGAGGTCAAGGGGGCGCTCGACCGCGCTCTGGAGGATCGGCGTCGCCATAATGGTCACCTGGACGGCCTTAAAGCGGATCAGGAGCGAATCAGAAAACTCCTCTACCCCGAAGATGGGAGCTGGCTCACCGACCTGCGAAAGAGGGATCCTGCTTGGGTCAACGGGGTCGGTCGACTGGTCAATCCCGAGCTTCTGGAGAGAAAAGACCTTAAGCCGGTTTACCACGGAACGGCTGACTCCATCTATGGCTGGGATGTGGATCTTACGGTCATCACACCAACTGACGCCGCTGAATCTGATGAGGAGTTGCGTGCCCGCTTTGCTGACGCCGAGGAGCAGGTTGCGGCTGCCGAGCATGAACTGGAACGGCTTGAAAAGCGTGCCAAGAGCAGACAGAAAGATCATCAGGAGGCCATTGCCGGAGTCACTCAGCTTTCAAGGGAACGACAGCAACTGGAGCAGAGAGCAGCCAGTCAGGAGAAGCGCCGCAGCGGTGAAGAGAGAAGGATTGCCGATGCCTCCGCAGAGCGCCGCGCCAGGGCAAAGAGAGAGGCGGAGGATCTAACAAGGCAGCTAAAGCAATTTGATGGGAACCACGCGCAAGAGTTGCAGCAGATCAAAACAGACTTTCATGACGCCAGTCAGGAGAATAGATCAGCAGAGGCCATTGAGCGATCCCGCCTTGAAAACGAAAGGGACGACATTGGACAACAGCTGACAGAGGAGAAGTTATCTCATAAGAAGACGATAAAAAGCATCTGGATCGATTTTGGCAAGGTCTGTTCTAAACAGGGGATCGATAGTGAGACTATTGACACCGCAACAGAGGAGCTGAAACAGGCCAGAGCGACGGTAGAGCGGATACAGGGCTACAGAACCGTGATTGCCGAGTACGACGACTGGCGGGAGACACGCTGGGCACGCTGTGGAGAGCTCCAGTCCCGGCTTAGCGAACACAAAACAGCCGTTCGTGAAACAACATCGGAGATTGTGAGCGCACGTACTCATCACAACTCGCAGCTTGGCGTGTTAGAAACAGGCAAGCGTGGCACTGAAGCCTGGCTCTTGCAGACCAAAGAGTTACTCACCAACATAGTGGCAAAGCTTGAAGAGATTGGGGCGGTTCCCTTCACCGTTGAGCCAGAGGCTGCCGAAGGCTCTGCCGCTCATCTGCTGAGTGAGGCGACCGATGCCATCGACCTGCTTAAAAAGCAGCAGCGAAAAGTCACCAACGGTGTAGCCAAGGCTGAGGCGGCCATCACGGCGAGCGGTGACGATCAGATCACCAGCAGTTGGCGGCAGATGGTCGAAGAGTTGGAGTTGGCTCTGGGCAAGGAATTCAGTGAAGATCCAAATCGCTGGAGGCATCTCCCGCCTCTGCTTGAGCGGTTTATTAACGATATCGTCCCCTCGAAACGGGAGGCTCTGATTCAGACTATAAGGGGTGTAGGGGGACAGTTGTCGGAGTACTTCCACGGTCTCAAACAGGCCGATAGAAGCATCCTTAAATACTCTCATGTTATCAGCAAGGCCATTGTTGAAAGCCTGGATGTTGAGGCGTTATCAGATGTCAATATCCGGCTTGCCTCCAGGATCAAGGATCTCGATTTTTGGGTACGCCTCGAATTATTCGTCAAAGAGTGGGTTGAATGGAGTGTCCTTGAGCATGATGAGCTCCCAAGCAGTGACCTGGTGGAGGCGATGGGGGCTGCGCTGGTAATTATCGAAAAGGTGAAATCTGGAAATGACCTGCGCGCACTCTTTGGCCTCTCCCTTGAGATTCGGGAAAATGGCCGCCTTGCCATTATCAAGAATGACAATGACCTGGCCCATGCATCGAGTCGCGGGCTGAGCTATCTGGCGCTATGTGGCATATTTATCGGCATCACCCACTACCTCTGCCGCGATCGGAAAACAGATCTCCACTGGCCTGTAGATGAGCTGGAGGTGATAGATGGGGTCAATATCAACCGGCTGTTCGGCATGCTGGATCGGGCAAACATCAAAATGGTTGCCGGGTTCCCGAGCAAAGACGCCAACCTGCTGCGACTCTTTAAACGCCACCACGTCATCCATCTGCGCGAAGGCGTCCGTGTCATGAACCCTTCCGAGAGTGACCTGCTCTCCCAACTGAAAAGAGGCAGGGCCATTAACGGAGAGGTCAGGCATCATGGATGAGTCCAGCGCACTTTTTACCATGACCGCAGAGGCCCTGCTCTCTGGAGAGATTCTCTGTGCCCACCGAACCCCTGAAATGCACACCTTTCTTGAGGAGAACAGCAATAGAGAAGCGATGGGCGACTTCCTCAGAAAGATCGGACGCAGGCTGAGTCAAACCAGCGATCACGCCTCATGGTTTGCGCTCTATCGCGACATGGAGTCGGAGGGCGTAAGAAAGACCATTGGGCGACAGTTTGGCGACACCATCAATAACCTCGAACCACTGGTGATCTGGCTGCAGATGTCCGGTGCCTTTGGCAACATCGGGCGGCCCATTCAATCTGGAGATACGTTGCGCACAAGCGAACTGCTTGCGGCCATCGAGTCAGCACCCGCACTCTGTGAAGAGCTGCAGCGGCTCTCCAACACCAATCTTTTTTCCAACACCCAGCGCACCGCAAAGGGGCAGCTCGATGCCGTTCTCCGTCGCCTTGTTACCGATCAGTACCTGATCCTTGTGGGTCGCAGTAGCTCTCAATACATCGCTACGGGAAAGTGGTCGCGTCTCTATGATCTGCTCGAATTTATCGCCGCCCATGAGCAGTTGGAGGTAGAAGAAGATGATAGGGGTGGCGAGCAGACGGAGCTGGGTGACCTATGAGCGCCAGTGACGATCTCGACAGACTGTTCAAAGCGTTGAAGTGCCACAAAGGGTTAATCATCAACGCACATCTTGAAGGGGATGGCTTTGTTGATGAGACACCTGAAAATGAGAAGGCGGTCAATGAACTGATCCGTCTCGGCCTGTTCTGGCGCATGGATGATGATGCGGGTAGAGCACGACTCTCTCACTCTTTTACAGACGTGATGAATGTGGCGCGGCGGGACGAACTGCGTCGGCATGTCAATGTGGATATCGGCGAGCGCCTAACCACTCTCGAGGAGATGGTGGAGTCCTACCGTAAGGCGCGACGCTACGGGACCCTCGAAGAGCAGGATCTGTCCTACCGCTCAATTGAGGAGCAGGTCTACAGTTTGAGGGAGAATCTTGCAGGAGTCTCCCGTCAACTCTGGCGGGAGGTGGAAGGTGAGTTCGGATATGTCTCCACCCTTGAACTCAAGCTACAGGAGAATCATCGCGTCATTGAACGTGTAAAACGGCTTAACGACAATCTTGCTCTGCTCGACTACCCAACACTGTCAGGTGAACGCTTTGCCGGTGAAGATCCGCGTCTGAGAAGGCTTTTCACCGGAGCATTTGTCCAGCAAATCTCCAATATCAGGGAAGAGCTGGTTGATGCGCTGCATCGGCTGGACGGTATGCTATTTGTGTTTCGCAAGCAGCAGCGGCAGGGAAGAGTGGTGCAGGCATTTTATCGGCGCTTTCAGAGAGAACCGGGGTTTCACCCGGCAAACTATGCGACACAGACAAGGATTCCATCCCTACTCAATCAGGTTCAAGCGATACCTCTGACCGGCCACGCAGATCTTGATAACGACAGAGATGAGATCACCTTTACCCAACTTATTCAAAACCTGAGGAAGCAGCCGCCGGCAAATGTGCAAGCGGTTGATACCGCCCGTATTCAGGTGGATGAAAACGGAGAGGCTGAGGTAGAAGAGATTGAGACAGATCCCCTTGGCGAAGCGGTTCATCGGTTCTATCTGGCGGCGGGGGGCGGCACCCCGATTAGGGCGATGGCGCACTTTGACCTTGCACCTGATGAATGCCCTGCGGATATTTGGTTATTTGCCATTGCATCCAGGCACACCATGATGTCCATAGCTGAACTGGAAAGCTTCAAAATGACCTTCCTCGATGAAACGGATCCCATCTTTGATGGACGCCATCTGGTCAATGATATCGAAGTGGCCCTGAGATGACCCATCATGTCCGTTAGTGTTACGGGAAAACAGGCCTTCAGCACTATCCAGAACGCTCTGCGCAGAG
>JBEVXV010000761.1:0-6004 GCA_040505915.1 Sedimenticola sp.
TTGCGCATGCGCTCTGTTCGTATTCCGGTAAATCGTTCGAGCAAGGTCTTTTTAATAAAGATTTGTCACAACCAATTATTATTGAAATATATTTGTATTGACAGACAGTTCCCGTCCCCGAGCCGTGGTCTAACATTTGGGGGCTCGTCCGGGATTCTGAGTGCTGTACGCGATGGAGGACCCGTTCCTTGGAGAGGTGATGGCGACAAAGGCGAAAGTCTACACAGCCACTACAGAGAAACTGCGTGAGGTGGCCAAGGAGGTGGATGCAACAATCGATGTGGGAGGTCTTAGCCGCACTAAATTGTTGTTGATACTAGAGGGACACCTTCGTGATCTCGAGAAACACGAGGAGCGGGAGGCGTTATTGAGCGGCCTTATCTCCATTTTGGCAGCACCAGTTCCCACCACCACGACTGGGGTAGATACTGAGGTTACTGTTACATCTGCGAAGTCAACCACAGAACACGGAGATACATGTACTAGTTCTTCGTCTTACTCGATGTGGAAAAAGGACTTCAAAATTAGTGGGCAGATAGGGGACCCAAAAACAGAAATTTCCTTCAGCAGTTTGGACAGACAAGTAGAAATGGCGTTGAAGAAGGGCTATAAGGAGGTGGAAGTGATGGAGGCCATCATAAGTGCCATACAGCCTGGGGCGAACTTGAGAAGCTACCTTGAAGGGCGAACTGACTTGACACTCCTTATTGTACGGAAAATCTTACAATCTCACTACAAGGAGCCACCTGTCACAGACCTGTACAAGAAATTGTGTAATATAACACAGGGTTCACATGAAGATGCCATGGACTTCGTTACTCGTGCATTAGACTTGAAACAACGAGTCATATCATCAAGCAAGGCGACCAGTGACTTTACCTATGATGAGGAGTTAGTTCATCGAATGTTCCTACATGCCGTGGAAACTGGGTTGCGTGATGAGGTATTAAGGCAACAACTAAGGGGTGTACTCTCACCAACGGCGACGGACCTCGATATTCTTCAAGCATTGAATAAAATCATCCTTGTGGAAGCAGAACACTGCTCCAAAGTGAAGAGAGTGAACACAGTTGAACTCGTCGGAGAAATGAAAGCTTTGCGGTGCGACGTCAACTCATTGAAGCTACCACCTGGTGAATCCGGGCCTGACAAACGGCAGGCCAAGAAACAGCCCAAGAAGCGTTGTGTCCAGTGCGAAGGAATGAATGCCGACAATTGCCAGCATTGTTTCAAATGTGGGAGCGATACACACTTTAGCCGTGGTTGCAGAGTCCATTTAAACGCGCAACGGTCGCTGAGCACGGGGAATCAGCGACCGTAACCGACCCCCCAACTTGTATGCATTGTAGACAAATTCTAGGGAACATGGTCCGTGTCTGTTCTAGTTGCCGATCTGCCACATACTGTTCAATAAAATGTCAAAGGGCTGAATGGACCAAACACAAAACTATATGTCATACAATAGAGACCCTAGAGGGAAAGGGAGATAAACTGGATCTAAATTTGTTAAAGGGGCATGTTTATAATGTTACAGGGAGGGATAAAGTCAAACTAGCATCTCTTGTGGGTGATGAATGTCTCATTGACTGTTCTTTAAATGGCACAAAGATGAAGGCTCTCTGGGACACAGGAGCCCAAGTTTCGATCTTGCCATCATCTTATACCTCCCTTTTCCCAGAAACATGTGTTAAGCCAATCGATGAGATCGCTGAAATTAGTGTCAAGTCGGCAACTGGAACTCCCATCCCATTTGATGGATATGTCGAACTGAACTTTTCTATTTCTCAAACACAAGAATCACTCACTGTACCATTTCTAGTCAGTTCAGCATGTATGTCCGAAATCACTAGGCCAATTATTGGATTCAATGTAATACCGCATTACCAGCAACAAGTTGGTAATGAGGTATTCCAGAAATTGTTCAAGCATGCTAAACCAGGTCTTAGTGACAGTGATGTGACTTGCATTTCCAATTTGATACAGTCAAATAACCGGGATTTCGGGAATGTTAGGTTAGGGAGGAAAAATGTTGTGATACCACGGGGTAATGTGACTTGGGTGAGGGGTAGTACACATGTGGGTATAGTAAAAGATGCTTGTACAGGTATATTTGTACCCAATGAGGCCACTCCGTGGGATGATGGGTTACAAGTACATGAGAGCGTTGTATCCATCCCTCGGGGCTCAACATGCCAGATTCAGGTTGCCATTCACAATACCACAAATCATGACATTGTTTTAATGAAACGCACAATGCTAGGTTCTCTACAACCAATACAGTCTATGATTAGGCTAGCTGACAAACGTGATAAGAAAACTTTTAGTCATGTCAGAGAAATGAATGTAGGTCAATGTCCAGGTGGAGATATAGAGGTAGGTCTAGGCGAGCAAGTCCGAGTACCAGATGACGTAGAAGGCACCCCATCTGTCGATCCAATGCATGCACATGACCCAGGGAGAAAGGTAAGTTTGGAATTTGATAGTACAGGATTGACGGAAGAGGAAATAATTAAGGTAAAGCAGTTGTTGTGGGAAGAGCGAGATGTCTTTTCCACGGGAGACGACGATATTGGCTGTGTGCCAGATCTGGAAATGGACATCAGATTGCTGGATGACACACCGGTTCAGAAAACGTACGTATCTATTCCAAAACCGCTGCACAAGGAGGTAAAGGATTACTTGTTAGACTTGGTAAATCGGGGTTGGGTTAAAAAGAGTAATTCCTCGTATGCTAGTCCAGTAGTTTGTGTTAGAAAGCGGGATGGCAGCCTGCGGCTGTGCATTGACTATAGGCAGCTGAACCAGAAGACCATCCAGGAGCAGCAACCCATACCTAGAATACAGGATACCTTAGATAGTCTAGGAGGTAATGAGTGGTTTTCAGTACTTGATCAGGGGAAGGCTTATCACCAGGGTTTCGTAAAAGAAGAATGCCGTCCGCTAACAGGATTTGTGACACCTTGGGGTCTGTATGAATGGGTACGTATACCTTTTGGCCTCACTGGGGCACCAGGATGTTTCCAGAAATACATGGAGAGCTGTTTAGAAGGTCTCAGGGATGAAATATGTATCCCCTATCTCGATGACGTACTTATTTATAGTAAGTCATTTGATCAGCACCTAGTCGATGTCCGCGCCGTCCTGAGACGATTCAAAGAGAAAGGTATTAAGCTGAAAGCCAAGAAGTGCTCACTATTCAAAAAAGAGGTAAGATACTTGGGCCATTTAGTGTCTAAAGATGGTTACAGGATGGATCCGGTCGACATTGAGCCTGTTTTAAAATTGAAGGAGAAAACCATCAATACGGTAGGAGACTTGCGTCAACTTTTAGGTTTCCTGGGATACTACAGGCGTTATATCCCTGATTTCTCGCGGCGGGCAAAGTCTCTCTACGACCTTCTAACCACAGAGTCTACAACAGCTAAGGTAAAGCTAAAACCCAGTAAAAGACGGAGGGCGAACAATGGACAAGTTCCTTCAAGTCAAAAGGTTTGTTGGACAAATGATCACCAGACGGTACTAAATGAGCTTGTGGATTGCCTGACCGTTCGTCCTGTTATAGGGTACCCAGATTTCGAACGACCGTTCAGTTTGCATGTGGATGCGTCACAAATTGGATTAGGCGCGGTACTGTATCAACAGCAGCCGAATGGGAAGCAAGCAGTAATCGGTTACGGATCTAGAACCTTGACCCCAGCTGAGAAAAACTACCACTCAGGTAAGCTTGAACTACTTTCACTGAAATGGGCAGTGACTGAGCGATTTCGAGATTACCTATATTACGCCCCATCTTTCACTGTCTATAGTGACAACAATCCTCTCACGTACATTATGACAACTGCAAAGTTAGATGCGACTCGACACAGGTGGGTTTCAGAACTCTCAGATTTCAACTTCAACCTGTGCTATAAGCCAGGTAGGCTGAATACAGATGCTGATGGATTGTCCAGAATGCCGATGGATTTCATGGAATATATGAGAAGTTGCTCAGTTGGGATGTCACACAATGAGACGGGGGCAGTCCTCAATGGGGTCCAAGTAAGTGAAACAGCCTGGGCCATGTCGCTGAGTCATGTAGCGCAGGAGGAAGAAGGTAAGGAGAACAAGAATGTTGGTAACCCACTCACCATAGATGATGTCCTGAAGGCACAGAGGGACGACACCTATATCAAAGCAGCTTTGCCGTACATTGAGAAAGGTAAGAAGCCCAACCGCAAAGAGAGTTGTTCACTCCCAAAGAGAACCCGTGGATTACTGAGGGATTTCCGAAGACTGGAATTTGATGACCAGGGTGTATTATGGCGTAATTGTCAGGTAGCAGGCTCAGAGCAGGTAAAACAGCTTGTGTTACCAGTGACGTTCCACCGAATGGTTCTACGCGAACTTCATGAAGAGATGGGACATCTCGGGTATGAAAGAGTATTTGCCCTTGCCCATGAACGCTTTTATTGGCCAGGTATGTCCAGGGATATTCATCACTTTGTCACGTCGGTGTGTAGTTGTTTGAAAGACAGGAAGCCGAACGTACCTACTCGAGCACCGCTGTCTCCTATTATTACCACTGCACCGTTCGAGTTAGTCTCGGTCGATTTTCTACACTTGGAAAAAAGCAAAGGTGGGTACGAGTACATTTTGGTCATTGTTGACCATTTCAGCCGATTTGCGCAAGCTTACCCTACACGTAATAAATCTGGCAAAACAGCGGCTGGGAAGATTTTCAATGATTACATGTTGAGGTTTGGTATGCCTTCCCGTTTACACCATGACCAAGGACGTGAGTTCGAAAATGAGTTATTTTTCCACTTGGAGAAGCGTTGCGGAATTGCACATTCTCGGACGACACCCTACCACCCCTCAGGTAATGGTCAGTGTGAGCGTCTAAACCGTACACTGCTTGGAATGCTTCGAACGCTGCCGAAAGACCAGAAGTCTGACTGGAAAAACCATCTAAATAAGGTAGTACATGCTTATAATTGTACCCGGCAAGATACAACAGGGTTTTCACCATTTTATCTACTTTTTGGTAGATCTCCCAGGTTGCCAGTGGACATTTTGTTCAATTTGGGTTCAAACAAGGAGCCCATCAGTCATCCTGCTTATGTGCAAAAGTGGATAAAAGGTATGGAAGATGCATACAAACTAGCCTCGAAGAGTGTGGAAAAATCTGCAGCTGCTGCAAAGAAACATTATGATCGACGCCTGAAGTCAACCAGTCTCGAAAAAGGTAACCGTGTACTTGTGCGAAACGTGGGTGAGAGGGGAGGTCCTGGAAAGCTTCGGTCATACTGGGGAGACCAGGTATGGATAGTAGCACGGCGGATGGCAGATGATTCACCACTATATGAGGTCCAGCCTGAGAAAGGTACAGGTAAGAAACGCATCCTGCACAGGAATTTGTTACTGCCCTGTGACTTCATAGACTTGGATCAGAGGGAAGAAATCGCACCTCGAGGCACTCGACGGAAACGGGGGAAACGCAAGAAAGTGCAAGTTCCACATGGGGAACTGCTTCTCAGTTCTAGCGAGTCTGAAGATTCAGTTTGGCCAACTTATACCAATTCCAGTGACCGTGCTAGACACACGACAGCAGGGGCTGACTTACATTCAGGTGAGGTAGAGAATAAGGACAATCGGACTACAAATCAGGCGGTACATAGTGATGTAAGTATTGAACCAGCAGACTCGGTAAGTGAACCGGTAACAGAGCATCGTAGTACAGTGACTCTAAATCCTGAAGCGGCTCCATTCTCACCGAATCAAGTCGACCAGACCGAGTATGGTAGCACGGTAGGTGAAGTTGATTCTGGATCAGAAGGTGACCTACAGGATGTGTCGGACGATGAGTCAGCCGAAGAGTTGGTTTCTGGAGGTAAGCGGCCAAGTCGCATTAGACGTGTACCCAAGCAGTTGACGTATGAGACGCTGGGGAGCCCAAGCTACATGTCGTGTAGGGGACTTGACCCTCGGGTGAACCAGGTAATGTACCCAGTTCCGTGGCCAGGAG
>JBEVXV010000762.1:0-4112 GCA_040505915.1 Sedimenticola sp.
GGAAGCGAGAGAGGTAAGCGCTGTCTCGCTGTATCTGTACTTCTCCTGTGCTGCCTGGTAATAGGATTTTGCAACCTTCAGCTGTCCCAACTGATTGTACAACTTACCGAGTGAGTTAAGAGTGTCACCAGTTGAGTGGTGATCATTAGCCCTCAGGTAATAGTCCAGCGCCGCAGTGTAATCCTCATTCCAGTAGAGGCTGTCACCCTTGTCACGCAGAATGTCGGCGTCGATATCATCTGCCAGGTCATGCAGTTTGGGTGTGCCTATCTTGCGCATGCGGTAGGCGAAAGTTTTCATCCGTTTGTGAGAACCGCCCCAGCGGGGCCATAGCCATTGTGAGTATTTGCTGCGTACCGATGCGTTATACGGATCAATCCTTTCAGATATCTTCAACCACTGCTCGATGTTGCCGCCGGCTTTTCCCATAGACATCAGGAAATAGAGGGTGGCTATGGGCTTTTCCGTCAACTTCAGGCTTACTTTCAGCTCCTTTTCTGCGATTTCAAAAGCTTTATTCATACGCTGGAATTTTAGATCAGCTGTTTTGTTGGAAAAAGCACTGCCACGAAATTGCCAACCCATGGCTTTCCAGTAGGCGGCGCGGGCTACGTGGGCTCCATAAGAGTTAGGATGCTTCTCTACCCACTCATCGAGAAAAGTGGCATTGGCGGGATCGGGGATTTCGAAGACATCAAAGGCTCTTATTAATACCCACTCCTTCTCATTGTCCTGGACATAGCTTTTCTGATACTGAGCAAGCCTCTTATTTAGCGCCTTATAGTTTCGGGTGGTAAGTAGTTTGAGTAGGCCGTCTGGATCAAGATCTATCTTTGATTCTACGGCACTCATTATCTCTAAGCTCTTTAGGTGGGGAGCGGCGGTATCGGGCTTTGCGTAGGTTTGGCTATTTGCGATCAACAGGATAATTGAAAGGATCAAGGGGGTTCCCTTCATTATCGTGGAAATGAGTTTGCTGTTGCCAAGCGATAAGAGACCATACAGATGCTCCCTGACTCCTCCTTGAATAGGCCTCATTTTATTCTCCCTAATATGCTTATGGATATTAGTGTTTATATTCCCCTTTATACCCCATTTCTGTCAACAATTATCCAAGTTGGTTGAAGGGCACTATATACATTTGTTCATTTATGGCTAACACATTACTGCACGCTCCAGATTTCACTCTCTATTGAATTCTGAATTTGTTCCCCCCATCTCCTCTACAACCTTAGAGATAGCGGAGTTGTTTCCATGCGAATGGATAAGCTGACAAGCAAATTTCAGATAGCCCTTGCCGATGCCCAGAGTCTGGCGGTGGGTCGTGATCACCAATTTATTGAACCCGCCCACCTGATGAGTGCCCTGCTCGATCAGGAGGGGAGTACCGTGCGTCAGCTATTGGCCCAGGCTGATGTCAATATCAACCAGCTACGTTCTGGGCTGGGGAATGCACTCGACCGTCTCTCCAGCGTCGAGGGCGCCTCCGGTGATCTTCACATCTCCAATGATTTGGGGCGCCTCCTCAATCAGACTGACAAGCTGGCTCAAAAGCGCAAGGATCAGTACATATCCAGTGAGTTGTTTGTTCTTGCTGCGGCAGAAGATAAAGGTGAGCTTGGGGAGTTGATGCGTAAGGCCGGTGCTGCAAAAGCACCGCTTGAGCAGGTGATCGAAACACTGCGTGGTGGACAGCAGGTGAATGATCCAAATGCAGAGGATCAGCGCCAGGCACTGGAGAGATATACTGTCGATCTGACGGCACGGGCGGAGCAGGGCAAGCTTGACCCGGTGATCGGTCGTGATGATGAGATACGCCGTACCATTCAGGTGTTACAGCGGCGCACAAAAAATAATCCGGTACTGATTGGGGAACCGGGTGTCGGCAAGACCGCAATCGCTGAGGGGCTCGCCCAGCGTATTATCAATGGTGAGGTTCCTGAGGGGCTGAAGAACAAGCGGCTGCTCTCTCTCGATATGGGTGCCTTGATTGCGGGGGCCAAGTTCCGAGGTGAATTTGAAGAAAGGCTGAAGGCAGTGCTCAGTGATCTCTCCAAGCAGGAGGGCCAGATTATCCTCTTCATTGATGAGCTCCATACCATGGTGGGTGCTGGTAAGGCTGAAGGATCCATGGATGCCGGTAATATGTTGAAGCCCGCCCTTGCCCGGGGTGAGCTGCACTGTGTGGGCGCTACCACCCTGGATGAATACCGTCAGTATGTCGAAAAGGACGCCGCCCTGGAGCGGCGTTTTCAGAAAGTATTGGTGGAAGAGCCGACAGTTGAGGACACCATCGCTATCCTGCGCGGATTGAAAGAGCGTTATGAACTGCATCATGGGGTGGATATTACCGACCCTGCGATTATTGCCGCAGCAACCCTCTCCCACCGCTATATTGCCGACCGTCAGCTACCAGATAAGGCGATCGATTTGATGGATGAGGCGGGATCACTGATCCGCATGGAGATCGACTCCCTGCCGGAAGAGATGGACCGTATGGAGCGGCGTCTGATACAGCTTAAGATTGAGCGTGAGGCACTGAAGAAAGAGTCTGACAACGCCTCTAGAAAGCGTCACTCCGTTCTGGAGGCGGAGATCGGCAAGCTGGGGCGGGAGTTCTCCGACCTGGATGAGGTATGGAAGTCTGAAAAGGCGGCACTTCAGGGTACCGCTCACGTCAAAGAGGAGATGGAACGGATGCGCCTGGAGATGGAGACAGCGCGCCGTGCAGGTGACCTCACTCGCATGTCTGAGCTGCAGTACGGCCGTATTCCTGAGTTGGAGAAACAGCTGGAGGTGGCGGCTCAGGCAGAAGTACAGGAGATGCAGCTGCTGCGCAACAAGGTCACCGAAGAGGAGATCGCCGAAGTGGTTGCGCGTTGGACCGGTATCCCTGTCAGTAAGATGCTGGAGGGTGATCGGGATAAGTTGCTACGCATGGAAGAGGCACTGGGCAAGCGTGTAGTGGGACAGTATGAAGCACTCTCAGCTGTCTCAAATGCCATCCGCCGCACTCGTGCCGGATTGGCAGACCCGGAACAGCCGAACGGCTCATTTCTCTTTCTTGGCCCCACTGGGGTGGGTAAAACAGAGTTGTGCAAGGCGCTGGCCGATTTCCTCTTCGATACCGAGGAGGCGCTGATCCGCATCGATATGTCTGAGTTTATGGAGAAACACTCGGTGGCACGACTTATCGGTGCGCCGCCCGGTTATGTCGGTTATGAAGAGGGGGGTTATCTCACAGAAGCAGTACGTCGTCGTCCCTACTCGGTGATTCTCCTCGACGAGGTGGAGAAGGCTCACCCGGATGTATTCAACGTCCTACTACAGGTGCTGGATGATGGCCGCCTTACTGATGGTCAGGGGCGCACCGTCGATTTTCGCAATACGGTGATTATCATGACCTCCAACCTTGGTTCTGATCTGATCCAGACGATGGCCAATGAAGAGGACTACGCTGAGATGAAGCGCGCGGTGATGGAAGTGGTAAGCAGTCACTTTCGTCCAGAGTTTATCAACCGTATTGATGAGATGGTGGTGTTTCATCCATTAGGTCGCGAGCAGATTCGTACCATCAGCGGGATTCAGATTGAGTACCTGCGGAGACGCTTGGCGGCCCATGACATTGGGCTTCAGATATCAGATGCCGCCCTTGATCAACTGGGAGAGGCTGGATTTGATCCGGTCTATGGTGCAAGGCCCTTGAAAAGGGTCATCCGTCAGCAGCTTGAAAATCCTCTTGCCCAGGCGATCCTCTCGGGTCGTTATAGCGGTGGTGATCAAGTGCGTGTCGATGCCAGTGAGGGTATTTTGGTATTCGGTGGGTAGTTGTTAGCGGATATTTTTCATTTGAGTGTTTAAAAAAAGGCCGGGGATGACAATGTCATCCCCGGCCTTTTAGCTTCAGCTTAGATCAGATTATTTCCAGACCTTCCACCAAGGGGATTTGCCCTGCATGCCTTGCATGCCGGACATTCCGCCCATGCCGGACATTCCGCCCATGCCGGACATTCCGTTCATGCCGGACATTCCGCCCATGCCGGACATTCCGCCCATTCCGCCCATGCCGGACATTCCGCCCATGCCGGACATTCCGCCCATTCCGCCCATGC
>JBEVXV010000763.1:0-4393 GCA_040505915.1 Sedimenticola sp.
AACACAACCGATGCACGTCCCAACCAGACCGATACATTTTGCAGATTTTAAATTCGCTCTGAAACACAATATCTGAGTATTTTCTTGTACGTAACATGTATAATTTCATGTATTACATACAACTATATCATTGTACTGTTAATTCGTGCACGGATTAACGTTAATACGTAGATTAAACACTTTTTTATGTAAAAAAATAACCCTTTCCTCCACTTCAATTCGATTGTGTTAACGTTTCTGTATCAAATTGGGCATATATAAATATACAGTGTACACATTAAACAATACTGCACATTAAGTAAATCATTTTTAACTAAATAGAGCAATAAAACATGGTAAAACATTCATTTGTGTGCGGGTACCCAAGTTTTAACCGCCTATTACCCAACCAGACCGAGACAAATGATTTGAAATGCCCAACAAAACGTAGACAAAAACCAAACAAAACCGACACAATGCCTAACCACGCCAAATACCGTTGTGACCCTGCTAAGCCCAGGGTTCAATCTTGCCCTTCAAAATAGCGAGAAGTGGTCACTCAAAATTTGAGAAAATTGACCATTTTTTTCAGAAATTTGTGTTTTATATAGTGAAAAACTTCTCCCTCAGCTGAAGTATCATGTAAATGTGTGAAGAGGTTGAAAAGTTATTGGGAAAAAAACGCAAAATGTAAACGGCAACCCGTGGTGGAAGCGAAGCAAGCCTCAATGAAGGAGAAAAAGTAGGTGAAGGTGAAATGAAGGTCGCATGATATATGTTGTTTTCTGATGTAGACGTATTACTGATGATATTGTGCAAGTTTGGTGGTTATAGGTCGTGAGTAACAGACTGTAACAATAAGGTGAACATTTGACCTTAAGTGACCTTGACCTTGGAATTTGGACGTGGGTCATGTGCGAGATGAAAGATATTTTGGATATCATACACACATTGTGGCAAAGCATCATGTAAATGTGTGAAGAGGTTGAAAAGTTATTGCAAAAAAACGCAAAATGTAAACGGACGGACGGACGGCCAATTTGCATCATGTTGGATAGACATACGAGACCAAAACATTAGGGGTGTAACGATTCATTGAAATTTCAATTTAATTCAATACGGACCACTCAATTCAATTATCAATACGCTATCTCAATTATCAATTCAATACACTGTGTTATATAAATACTGATCACTTTACAAATTATATACATTTATTAACAGGAAATGTGTTTTATCACAGCTAATCATGGCATATGATTTGATAGTAGTCATATTACAGTGATAGTGCTATAAAAAAATCACCTCCGTATATTAAAGCTGTATTATTTGCCAATAATTATGTTGTTTCCTCTACTAATGTTAATTTCAATACGTATTGAAATATGTATTGAAGAATTATGGTCAAGTCGGACCATGGTCGAGTCGGACCAGATTGTGTGGTCAAGTCGGACCATGGTCGAGTCGGACCATGGTCAAGTCGGACCACATTTGTGGTCAAGTCGGACCACCTTAAAAGTGTGCCGTGGTCAAGTCGGACCAGATTTGTGGTCAAGTCGGACCACATTAAAATTTTGCCTTGGTCATCTCGGACCACATTAGTTTGTTTGTTACCGATACCAAAATAGACAAATAATGTTACGTTTGATATAAAATTAACTTTATAATTCGTTTCCGATACCGAAATAGACAAATAATGTTTGATGAACAATTTTTTTTTAATGTCATGGAAAATGGACAAAATTTCAGAGAATAACACATCTCATCATTAACGAGTACCAAAAAAAGACCGTTTGAGTTTCCCGTAGTCACATTCACAAAATAAAAAAGTGGTCCGACTTGACCAGACAAAAATAAAACGTGGTCCGAGATGACCATAAAAATATGGTCCGAGATGACTATTGGATGATGGTCCGACTTGACCTAATAAGTGGTCCGAGATTTCAAATCTGGTCCGACTTGACCATGGTCCGACTCGACCATGGTCCGACTTGACCAGACACCGTATTGAATTGATGGCTGCATATTTCAATACGAATTGAATCGTCGTGTAACCGTATTGTTACACCCCTACAAAACATGAGTACGATTTGACCAAAATGAGTACGATTTGACATGAGGACGATTTGATCAGGAAGCCATGGTCCGACCAGTCCTGACACCGGCATATTGTTACCTTCGCCTGATCGAGTAGGATCGTTGGAGGCTTGCCCTTGGTCATCTTCATTTCGTGGTTTCAAGCGACGTTTCTTGGACTCGCTGGACATCGTCTGTCTGTTGCTGTTAGTGTTAGACGGACCGAAAAATCACAAAAAGAAACAACAAAGCATTTTTGGCGCGTAGTTCCGGTTTCTAATTGGCGTAATGGCGATAATGGGAAAATGGGGGCTGGACTTCACAGTGGCAATGGACTGAAACAGGATATCTGTGCTCGGCTTTGGAGTTCTGAAATTGTACCGCGTTTAACATTTGGCCTTGAAGTTATGAACTTGAAAATTAAAGACATAAATGTACTTGAGGCCTTCCAGCGTAAATGCCTAAAGCAAATACAGGGACTACCAGACAAGACACCAAATATAGCAGCTTTAGCTCTACTAGGAATTGCACCTGTTGAAACGATTATACACAAGAATATGTTAACCCTTTTTGGAAATGTAATACGAAATGAACACTCAATTGAACATGATATTGCTGTTAGACAACTTGTAATGAAGACGCAGTCGGAACATAGCTGGTTCAATAAAATTAAATCCCTACTTGAAAAATACAACCTCCCATCTGCTTATAATCTATTAAAGAAACCCCCCACAAAAACTGAATGGAAAAGACAAGTAAAACGATCAATACACAAGGAAATCACAGAACAGTGGCGCAAGGATGCATCTGAAAAATATCCCTGAAGTACCTGAATCCCGGAGCATTGGCTGTTGACTGCACGCACCCAGTATGGCGAACAGCGCACAATAACATCCGCGATAGCAAGAGAGCACAGTTGAAATGTCGGCTTCTTACAGGAACGTACAATCTCCAAAGCAATCGAGCTGTATTCAACCAATACAACGTCAACCCAATTTGTAAATTGTGCAGCAAAGATCCGGAAACTCGTCAGCACTTCCTGTCAGAGTGTAGTTCGTTCATTAGAGAAAGGGAAGCATTCATACGGAAGATAGTATATATACCAATCACGCAGACCTTAAATATTCCCATCACAAACCCAGAAATTCTCACGCAAATAATTTTGGACTCCAACATTAATTTCAATTCCTGAACAAAACAACTCCATTGAACTTGCCAGCAGAGAATTCATTAACAAACTTCATTACAAACGTACACGTCTCCTTGATGAAATAGAAAGGGTTCAATAGAAAGGCAACATATTCTCATAAATTCTAATTAAGTGTTTTGTAGTTTTTGTTTACATGCAAATTTTACGTCAACCGACGGTGCGCCGAAAAGTCAGCGGCGGAGCTCTTACGATCAACAACAACAAATGGCGGAAAATGGTAGAAAATTGTAGAGGCCTTGGCGCACAACGATACGTAATCATATGGCACCAGGCCAATGCATATGTGAAATTTGAAAACATTCTGTCAAGGGAAACAGAAAATAAACGCAATTGTTGTCATGTTAAATTTTCGGGTCGGCCATTTGTTTTAAGTCCTTGACCCCAGTCGTAGTGATCGAGGATTCCGTCTTTAGCACACAAAGATGCGTAATCACCAGGCGAATGTATATGTGAAATATGAACACATTCCGTCTAGGGAAACAGAAAATAAACGCAATTGTCCGGCCAATTATTCACTTTTTCAGTCTGGAGTACCGCAGGGTTCTGTGCTCGGACCCGGATTATTCCTTTACTACATAAATGATCTTGCCGAAGGATTAAAATCCATAGCCAGACTATTCGCGGACGACACTATTGACTATCTTGCCATAACATCTAACGCGGAAGCCCAAATACTGCAGGATGACCTAACCAAAATGTCTGAATGGGAAACAAATTGGAAGATGAAATTTCACCCACAAAAGTGTAATCTCCTAACCGTTACTAACAAAAGGAAGCCAATTCAGACACAATACAACATCCATGGTCACACACTCGAACACGTCGCATCTGCTAAGTATGTATACCTGGGTGTCACCACAACAAACAATTTACGCTGGGACATTCACATCTCAAATATCTGCACTAAAGCAAACAAAACCCTAGGCTTTCTAAGGAGAAATCTAAAAATCGCGTCCACCGCTAACAAAGAGCAAGCATATTTCACGCTAGTCAGGCCCCTCATTGAATACGCCAGTCCAGTTTGGGACCCGTACACTGATCCACATGAAACGAATATCAACAAACTGGAAATGGTCCAGCACAGGGCTGCCAGGTACGTGCTGAACAGACAACATAACACATCTAGTG
>JBEVXV010000764.1:0-12839 GCA_040505915.1 Sedimenticola sp.
GGCCTGTCTCCAGGGCGCGCATTCGGGCGATCTCGAGGTGTTGGGGGGGGGCCAGGGAGTCACCGAACCAGCCGTCATTGCTGGTGTTGATGAGGAATGCGGCTTGGGGGAGTGCTTCGATCATCTCTTCGCCGAAGGCGTCTTCGTAGCAGATGGAGATACCTGCTGGGTAACCGGCCACTTTGAGAATAGGGGGGGTATCGTCGGCACCGGCGGTGAAGCTGGACATGGGGATGTTGAGCCAGCGGGCGATCGGGCTCAGTAGTTTTGCCAGGGGCATAAACTCGCCAAAGGGAACCAGGTGGCGTTTGTAGTAAGCGTCCCGCTCCTGGCCCAACAGCAGCAGGGTATTAAAGTACTCCATCGTCTCCTGCTTCCATACCGGGATGCCGATAAGCAGCTCACTCTTCTGCTCTATCGCCTCGCTCTGCAGCGGTTGTAGCAGCCCTTCATCTATCAGGTGGGCAAAGGTGGGTACGGCGGTCTCCGGCCAGATAATGAGGTCGCTCTCCCACTGCTGGCGGGTCAACTCGGTGTAGAGGCTGAGGGTGGATGCGAGTTGCTGCTGCTTCCATTTGATCTCTTGGGGAACATTACCCTGGATCATGCTTACTTTAAGGGGAGGGCCTGCGGGACGGGTCCAATCGATGCTGTTGAGCTGCCAGCCGCCAAGCCAGATCAGTGCGATTGTTGCCAGCACCACCACTCTCCCTCGGGGAGCTGCCGTCACGGCAAGCGCCAGCAGCGCACTGGTCAGCAGCACTAGGCCACTGACACCGTAGACACCCAGCAGTGGCGCATAGCCGGCCAATGGGCTCTCGATCTGCGAGTAGCCGAGTGACAGCCAGGGAAACCCGGTGAGCACCCAACCACGCAGCCACTCACCTAATATCCATAGCGCCGGAATAAATAGCAGCAACGACTGCTGATGAACCGCTCTTTTTAGCCGCAGGCCCAGGTGCGCGGCTGACCAGCCCACAAGGCCGTAGAAGAGGGAGACGCCGAGAACAAACAGCAGGGTGATGGCGATGGCGGTAAGGGTCCCCAGATTACCGAACTGGTCGATGCTGATGTGCATCCAAAATATGCCGAAGCCGAGCAGCCCCAGGCCGTAGGCCCAGCCCTGCCGAAAAGCCTGGGCGGGGCTGCTGCTGCACCACATAAACAGCAGCGGTAGCGGAGTGATGACCGCAATAAGTGAGAATGAGAAGGGGGCAAAGGCGAGGACCGTTGCGGCACCACTGAGGAAGGCGAGGGCCAGGAACCGGCCCTCCCCCGCCCACAGGCGTTTCATAAGATCAGTGCTCACTCTCTCCATCTGTCGGTAGTAGGTAGACGTTCAGTAGGTGGATACGGCGGCTGTCGGCACGCAGTACTTTGAAGCGGAAGGGGTGGATATCGACCTTCTCTCCCCGTTTCGGCAGGTGCCCCAGGGCGTTGGTCACCAGACCGGCAATGGTGTCGAACTCTTGGTCTGAGAAGTCACTCTTGAAGTAGTCGTTGAACTCATCAATGGGGGTGTGGGCCTTGGCGGTATAGTCGCGCTCTCCCCGTTTGAGGATGGTGGTGCCTTCATCAAAGTCGTGCTCATCTTCGATCTCGCCGACGATCTGCTCGAGCACATCTTCAATGGTGACCAGGCCAGCGGAGGCGCCATACTCATCGACGACGATCGCCATATGGTTGCGACCGGCACGGAATTCGTTGAGCAGGACATTGAGGCGCTTGCTCTCGGGGACAAAGACCGCTCCCCGCAGCAGGTCGCGGATATCGAAGCAGCGTTTGTTGTTGCCGCAGTATGCGAGCAGGTCCTTGGCCAGAATAATACCGACCACTTCGCCGCGATCATCACCGATAACCGGGAAACGGGAGTGGGCCGATTCAATGGCAACGGGAAGGATCATCTCCAGAGGAGCGTCCCGCTCGATCACCACCATATTGGCCCGGGGGATCATGATGTCTCGCACCTGTAGCTCTGAAACCTCTAGCACACCCTCCATCATGGAGAGGGCTTCGGCATCCATCAAGGCGCGCTGCTTGGCATCGCGTAGTAGCTGTATCAGCTGCTCTCTGTTTTCCGGTTCGTTGCCGAAGCCCTGGAGTATCTTTTCCAGCCAGGACTTGGGTGACGAACCGCTGGTAGGGTCACCGTTACTCATGTTTTCCTTTCACTGTTCTGTACAATTTTCCTGTTTAAGTGGGTGCTTCTCCCCTCGGGGAGGTTTTTAGGAGCACCCTGCCAAGTTCATCGCGGCGGGGCAGCGCGCCTACATGGCATCATTTCGATAGGGATCAGGAAAACCGAGTGTTGCCAGAATCTCGCTCTCCAGGCGCTCCATCTCTTCCGCCTCCCGGTCATTTTGATGGTCATGCCCCTGTAAATGCAAGGCCCCATGTACCACCATGTGTGCCCAGTGGGCTTCCGGGGTCTTGTTCTGCGCCTCAGCTTCTGCCGCCACTACACCGGCACAGATCACTAGATCACCCAACAGATGACTCTCTACCACTAGCGGTGCTTCGAAGGGAAACGAGAGTACGTTGGTGGGGCGATCTTTGCTCCGATACTCACGGTTAAGGGCTTGGCTCTCGCTCTCGTCCACCAACCGGATCACCAGTTCAGCCTGCTCCCGTACCGGCGAGAGAGCCGCTTCCGCCCAACGCTGAAGGGCGGCATCATCGGGAAGGGTTATCCCCGTTACCGCACGCTGCACCTCCAGCAGCAGGCTCACCCGTGCCCCCGCTCTTTATCGAACTGGTCGTAGGCGCAGACGATACGCTTCACCAGAGGGTGACGTACCACGTCCTGGGCATTGAAAAAGGTGAAGCTGATGCCTTCGACCTTACCGAGAATACCCACCACCTGACGCAGCCCGGAGGTGTGTCCCCGTGGCAGGTCCACCTGGGTGACATCACCGGTGATCACTGCTGTGGAGCCAAAGCCGATGCGTGTAAGAAACATCTTCATCTGCTCGGGCGTGGTGTTCTGGGCCTCATCGAGTATGACAAAGGCATCGTTAAGGGTACGACCACGCATATAGGCCAGGGGGGCCACTTCGATGACATTACGCTCGATCAACTTGGCCACCCGTTCAAAACCGAGCATCTCGTAGAGGGCATCGTAGAGGGGGCGCAGGTAGGGGTCGATCTTCTGACTGAGGTCACCAGGCAGGAAGCCGAGACGCTCCCCCGCTTCCACCGCCGGGCGTACCAATAGAATGCGGCGCACCTGATCACGCTCCAGGGCATCGACTGCACAGGCCACCGCCAGATAGGTCTTGCCGGTACCCGCCGGACCGACACCAAAGTTGATATCGTGGGTCACTACCTTATGCAGGTACTCCTGCTGGTTACCGCCACGGGGGCGGATAAGGCCACGGCGGGTCTTGATCACCACCTCCGGCACCTCTTTTTCCGCTGATGCCCGCAGCAGCTCATCTATTCCCGACTGTTGCAGGTGCAGGTGAACCTGCTCGGGAGAGAGTATCTCCTCTTTGGTCAGTCGATAGAGCGACTTCAATACTTCACCAGCGGCCTCTATCGCAGCACGCTCCCCCATCAGGCTGAAGTGACTGCCACGGTAGTTGATCTCTATACCCAGGCGCCGCTCAATCTGGCGCAAATGGTCATCGAGCTGACCACAGAGATTGGCCAGACGGTGATTATCTTCGGGCTCGAGGGTGAAGCTGATGGTTTCAGGGAGATCGGGCATTATTTTTGCAGCCCCTTATTGGTGATGAAGAGAGAGTCTATAGCAGGTAAGTAAGTGGTCACTTCGCGCTTAGGGCTCATAAAATAGACGGGTGTTACACCATAGTAGTGAAGTTGGGTGTAGGCGCGAACTTGTTCACGAAGAACAGGCCACGGAGCCTGATCGCGAATAAATTTGCTCCTACAGGGTGTGTTTTTCTCTATGAACATAGCATGTAACTACTTATCTGATGGGTGATAAAGAGAGAGGCTATAGCAGGTAAGTAAGTGGTCACTTCGCGATTTGGGCTCATAAAATAGACGGATGTTACACCATAGTAGTGAAGTTGGGTGTAGGCGCGAACTTGTTCGCGAAGAGCAGGCCACGGAGCCTGATCGCGAATAAATTCGCTCCTACAGGGTGTGTTTTTCTCTATGTACATGGTTTCAGGATTATGCTGCATAGCCTATTAAAAGAGAACATCACGCTTGATGAGCCAGGGGGGCATCAAGCCGTTTTCCGCGTAGGGAGTTGGGCAGGGCTTCGGTGATCTCCAGATCGACAAAACCGCCTATCAGATCAGGGGGGCCATCAAAGTTGACCACCCGATTATTCTCCGTGCGCCCGGCCAACTGCTTGGGATCTTTTTTGGAGACGCGCTCTACTAATACCCGCTGCACTGTACCGACCATCTGCCGGCTGATCTGTTGGGCCGAGCTGTTGATAGCCTGCTTTAGCTGCTCCAGACGCACCTGTTTCACCTTCAGGGGAGTATCGTCAGGCATCTCTGCCGCCGGGGTGCCGGGGCGGGCGCTATAGATAAAGCTAAAGGAGTGGTCGAAACCGATCTCTTCAATCAGCTCCATTGTGCGCTCAAAATCGCCATCGCTCTCGCCGGGAAAGCCGACAATAAAATCGGATGACATGCAGATATCGGGACGAATAGCCCGCAGGCGGCGAATCTTCGCCTTGTAGTCGAAGGCGGTATGGCCGCGTTTCATCAATGCCAGAATACGGTCGGAACCACTCTGCACCGGCAGATGAAGGTGACTCACCAGCTCTGGTACTTCACCATAGACATCAATCAGGCGGTCGCTGAACTCCATCGGATGGGAGGTGGTAAAGCGGATGCGGTCGATACCATCGATGGCGGCAGCATACTCGATCAGCAGGGCCAGATCGGCAATCTCACCATCATCCATCAGACCACGGTAGGCGTTGACGTTCTGCCCCAGCAGGTTGATCTCACGCACCCCCTGGGCCGCCAGCGATGCCACTTCAGCAATCACATCATCGAAGGGGCGGCTGATCTCTTCACCTCGAGTGTAGGGAACAACACAGAAGGTACAGTATTTTGAACACCCCTCCATAACCGAGACAAATGCGCTGGGTCCTTCGGCACGGGGCTCGGGCAGGCTGTCAAACTTCTCAATCTCGGGGAAGGAGATATCCACCACCGGTTTGTGTTCTCGGCGGACGCGGTCGATCATCTCAGGTATACGGTGCAGGGTTTGCGGGCCGAACACCAGATCGACAAAGGGGGCCCGCTGGCGAATCGCCGCACCCTCCTGACTGGCAACACAGCCACCAACACCGATAATCAACTCAGGCCGCTTCTCTTTCCATGGTCGCCAACGCCCCAGCTGTGAGAAGACCTTCTCTTGGGCCTTCTCGCGAATTGAGCAGGTATTGAGTAGCAGCACGTCTGCCTCTTCGGGGCGGCCGGTCTGTTCCAGTCCATGAGATGCCTTGAGCAGATCCGCCATCTTGGCCGTATCGTACTCGTTCATCTGACAACCGAAAGTTTTTATATAGAGTTTACTGGACATCTGGTTACTGGGTATTTTGCGCAAAGCCGTTCAGGATAGCCTTTATAGGGGCTTTTTTCCATTATTTTGCCACCCCGGATAACACCGGAATTAGCGATTAAACTCCAACCGCTGGCCGCGCAACGATCTGTTAACCCGGCCTTCGTGATAGCCCACCTGGCCGTTGACCAGGGTGGTAATCACACGGGTGCGCAGGCGCTCACCCTCCATCGGCGACCAACCACACTTGTAGAGGGTATCGGCCCGCTCCACCCGGTAGGGGCTGGCCGTGTCTAGCAGGACCAGATCGGCCCAGTAACCCTCCCGTAGATAACCACGCTCTTTGATATCGAACAGACGGGCAGGGCCGTGGCAGCACTTCTCCACCAGCTGCTCCAGGGTGATCAAGCGATCATGGTAGAGCTCAAATACCATCGGCAAGGCCCACTGCACCAGGGGCAACCCCGCAGGTGTGCTGAAGTAACCACCCGACAGCTTCTCATCGAGGGTGTGGGGGGCGTGATCGGTAGCGATAACATCGATGCGATTATCAACCAACGCTTTGCGGATGGCATCTCTATCCTCGCGGCGTTTGATCGCCGGGTTGCACTTGATAAAGCCCCCCTTGCGCTGATAGTCGGTCTCATCAAAATAGAGGTGATGTACACAAGCCTCGGCGGTGATCCGTTTCTCATCCAGTGGCCGCGCCTCAAACTGCTCAAGCTCCAGGGCGGTGGTAAGATGGAGTACATGGAGCCGGGTATCGTGACGCTTTGCCAGATTGATCGCCAAGGATGAGGAGAGAAAACAGGCCTCCTCACTGCGAATCAGCGGGTGGTACTCCATAGGCACGTCATCGCCGTACTTCTCACGGTAGGTTGCTTCGTTCTCTTCAATCGTCGGCGTATCTTCGCAGTGGGTCGCAACCAGGGTAGGGGCATCTTTAAAGATCGCCTCCAGGGTCTCCTCTTTGTCGACCAACATATCGCCGGTGGAGGCCCCCATAAAGACCTTGATACCACACGCCTGTTTTGGATTGAGGGAACGGATCGCTTCGATGTTGTCATTGGTGGCGCCGAGGTAGAAGCTGAAGTTGGCGTGAGCCTTGGCGGCGGCGAGTGTAAATTTACTCTCCAGTGCCTGATGATCCACCGCCAGCGGATTGGTGTTGGGCATCTCCATAAAACTGGTGATACCCCCGGCCAGTGCCGCCATGGATTCGCTGGCAATGTCACCCTTATGGGTCAGCCCGGGCTCACGAAAGTGGACCTGGTCATCAATCATCCCCGGCATCAGTGTGCGGCCATGAGCATCCAGAAGCTTGATCGCTCCCTTGGCTGGAATCTCTGGCGCCACCTTCTCGATGCGGCCGTTTCTGATCAACATATCCCCTTCCAGGATCTGTCCATCATTCACCATTCTGGCATTCTTGATCAGGATTTCATCGGTCATCAATCGTACTCTCTATCTTTCCACTCTCTTATTGCGGTGAACACCTCGCCCCCATCGGCAGGCTCTCGGCCCATGTAACGGGCTGCCGCAGAAACAACCACCTGTACGGTGGTGCGCATAAACGGGTTGGTCTCCAACTCCAGCTTCAGGGTGGAGGGAACTGTCGGCTTTCCGGCAGCACGCAGGCGACGCGCATCGGTCTGCCGCGTCTGGATTGCTCTATTTTCGGGCTCTACCCAACGGGCAAAACCGATATTAGCCTCGGTATATTCGTGGGCACAGTAGATCAGCGTCTCTGGCGGTAGCATGGCAATACGCTGCAGGGCATCGTGGAGCTGTCGATGAGTACCGCTGAACACCCGCCCACAACCCGAGGCAAAGAGGGTATCACCACAAAACAGCGCCCCCTCACCGTAATAGGCGACATCTCCTTCGGTGTGACCGGGAACATCCATCACCCGAAACTCCGCAGCAACACCGGGCACTGAAACACAATCGCCCTCCTTCACGGTCACAGTCAAACCTTTTATCGGCTCTGCTGCTGGCCCAAACACCGGCACGCCAGGCCAGGCCCGAACCAGATCGGCAACACCGCCGGTGTGATCACCGTGCTTGTGGGTGAGAAGTATACCGCCAAGGGTCAATCCCTCGTGCTGCAACCGCTCAAGCACCGGCTCTTCATCCCCAGGATCAACAACGATGACCACATCACCACCGGAATCACGCAGCAGCCAGATGTAATTGTCATCAAAGGCGGCGATAGGCGAAACATCCAGCATCCGTTCTCCTCTTACTTGCCGTAGAGTTGGTCGGGGTCGATCAGTGGTTCAGAGACCACCTCCACACGATCACCCCGAACGGCATTGTAGAAACAGCTGCGACGACCGGAGTGACAGGCAGGGCCGGTCTGGTCAACCAGCAACAGGATCGTGTCGCCGTCACAGTCGAAGCGGAGATCTTTGAGCTCCTGCACCTGACCGGAAGACTCGCCCTTGCGCCACAACTTCTGCCGTGAGCGGGACCAGTAGCAGACACGCGCCTTCTCCAGCGTCTCCTCCAGCGCCTCCCGGTTCATCCATGCCATCATCAGCACTTCGCCACTATCGAACTGCTGAGCTATGGCGGGAACCAGACCGTCACTGTTGTAGGGAAGCTCATCAAGAACCTGCTCCAGCGGCAAGCCTTCGCCGATATGAAATTTTTCTGTCTGTTTCATTACTGCCATCAGTTGTTAACCCTTTATTGGCTAAATAATAGCACTCTTTCCCGCCCATGCCCCCCTACACCCCACCGATTACAACTCACCCTCAGCCGGTGCTACAATCGGTTGATCCGATAACGGAGTGGTAGTCATGACAGAAATATCCAGTAAATTAAAAGGAGTGGGGTTAAAGGTCACCCACCCACGACTTACGATCATCGGCATCCTGGAGCAGCGCCAGGGACGCCATGCCAGTGCTGAGGATATCTACCGTCAGCTACTGAAAGAGGATGAAGAGATCGGCATCGCCACCATCTACCGTGTTCTAACCCAATGTGAACAGGCAGGGCTGGTCAAGCGCCTGCAGTTTGAGGGCGGTCACTCAGTATTTGAGCTCACCGAAGAGGATCACCACGACCATATCGTCTGTATCCGCTGCGGTTATGTCGAGGAGTTTCATGATGAGGTGATCGAACAGCGTCAGCAGGAGATTGCCGCCCGCACAGGCTTCACCATGGAGGATCACAGCATGATTCTCTACGGCCTCTGCGCAAGCTGTAGAAAAAAGGCGTAGCGCGTGCATATTTTCCGCATCAGTTTTATCAATCAGGGAAAGGTCTATGAGGTCTATGCCGATACGGTGCGGCAAGCTGATCTCCTCGGTTTCATAGAGTTTTCGGGGGTGATCTTTGGTGAAAACGGCTCACTGGTTATCAACCCCAACGAGGAGAAGCTAAAGAGCGAATTCAACGGCGTAAGCCGCTCGCTAATCCCAATCCAGGCCGTCATCCGTATTGATGAGGTGGAGAAGCGGGGAGAGAGCAAAATACTTGAACTTGATGCCAACACCAACGTCACCCCATTCCCCTCTCCGGCACACCCATCAGAATAGTGCTCAATAGACTAAACTGATTGAGAACCGTCATTGCAAGGAGAGCATCGCATCCAATAGCACTGTTATCTATCAGCTGATAGATCGCTGCGAATTATCCATCTCATCATCGACCTCTGCAGATGAAAGCTTGACCCAAACTGGCACTACCCCGCTACGGCCTCTATTCCCGGACAAGCTCTTAGGTCAATGTCAACATGACATAGTACAAAAGAACATCCCCCTCTCCCTATGAGGGAGAGGGCCAGGGTGAGGGTGAGGGTGAGGGTGAGGGTGAGGGTGAGGGTGAGGGTGAGGGTGAATTAAATCAATGAGTTACCTATTACCCCCACTCACCCCAACCTTCTCCAAAATGGGGCGAGGGAGTTAACGGGACGGCAGTGGTATTCAATACAGACTTCTAACTGGGGATGAATACGGGGTAGAATCTTCTGCTTCTTATCAAAGGCACCCGGTTTATGAAAGAGTCCATAGAGAAGGCCATCACCGACGCACTCCAGCCACAATTCCTAGAGGTGATCGATGAGAGCCATACACACAACGTTCCCGAAGGGGCTCAGTCCCACTTCAAAGTGACCGTCGTCAGTGACAAGTTCAAGGGCGAGAAACTGATCACCCGCCACCGACTCATCAACGGCTTGCTAAAAGAGGCCTTTAACGAATCTCTCCACGCCTTGGCGCTACACACCATGACGCCAGAAGAGTGGGATAAAAAGGGTGCCCACCCCAGTGATTCACCCGAGCACATGGGTGTTTCCAAACAGACGCCCAAGCAGACACCATGAAACCGCTGGTATCCCTGCTAAAGCGACTCAGGAGAGAAGACACCACACCTCTTGGGCCTAGCCGCACATCAGAGGAGCAGCTGCGCGTTGATCAGGAGTGCCGCCTGCTCGCCCTCTACTGCTACCGCAGCTGCCCCTTCTGTTCACGAGTTGATCGCATCATCAGCCAACTGGAGCTGAACATCGAAGTTCGTAACCCCCAGTCATCAGAAGATGACGCTCAGGCTATGATCCGGGGGGGTGGAAAAAGCCAGGTACCCTGCCTGTTTATTGGTGCGGAGGATGGCAGTGAGCAGTGGCTCTATGAGTCGGCGGATATCAACCGCTATCTACAGCAACGCTTTGGTGGTGATAGCTAATCTGTGTGGGAGGTAAAATAGGAGCCCCGCCTTCGGAGGGATGAGGTCTTCCAAAGAGAGTGCGACGTTCATCGCGGCGAGGGTGCCGCTCCTACATGGGGATCGATGTAACGGTCGAATTGCGCCTCAAATAGCGTGCTTCTGAATGCGGTAGAGCAGCTTGTCGCGGCTAATTCCCAGCAGACGGGCGGCCTTACTGCGATTGCCCCCTGCCATGCCGATTGCCTGACGAATCATATCGCCCTCCATCGCCAGCAGATCAATACCTTCAGCGGGTAACAGGAACTGCCCCACGCCAAACAGCGCCTCGGATTTACGTCGCATCTCAATCGGTAGATCTGCCGGTTGCACCATATTACCAGGGTGCAGAATCACCATCCGTTCACAGAAATTGTGTAACTCACGCACATTGCCGGGCCAAGCGTACTCTTTCAACAAATGGCGACTGGTGACAGCAAATCGGGGGGCCTTACGCCCATGTTGGCGCGCCAGATCTGCGGTGAACTGCTTGAGCATTAGAACAATATCGCCACTACGTTCACGCAGAGGAGGAACGTCAAGGGGCACCACCTGTAGACGATAGAAAAGGTCTAGCCTGAGTTGCTGGCTCTCCAACAGGCTTGAGGGATCGCAGGTGGTGGATGCAATCACCCGCATCACAGGAGAACCACCACGCTCCATCGACTCCAGTAGATGCAAAAGTCTGGCCTGCCCCTCCTCTGAGAGGTCAGATACCTGATCCAGAAACAGGGTGGCACCACCCTCACCGGAGAGAATCTCCCGCTCCAACTCAGCCGCTTCGATACCGGCACAAACAATAGAGAGAAACGGCTTTGCCGCTCCACGGCTGCTTTTGTGGATCTCTTTAGCCAGCAGCGCCTTGCCACTGCCCGGCTCACCTGAAATCAGTACCGGTGCATCAGTGACAGCAACCATTCGGGCGGCATGCAATACCCGAAGAAATTCCGGCGAACCACCCAACACACTCTCTTGCCTATTCATCATCAGAACTTAACCTGTTTCGTAACAATTCAGCTATACCTACTTTTTGGACTATTTTCACCAGGGGTCGGAGTCGATTGCGCCAAGATGGGTGGAGAATGCACCTTTTCATGACGCAATCGACTCCGACCCCACAGCTGAATAGTTACCCCGTTTCATTAACATCGGTCACCGGTGCTGCCACATCCAGCAACTCAGGAAACCACAACGTCAGAAGTCCAATCAATATAATGGTTAAGCCTACCACAACCTTAAGATAGGGGTTGCGGGCAAGCCCATACAACCTACCGGTCAACACGCCCGTGGCCACAACCGCAGGCAAAGTGCCCAAACCAAACGCCACCATGTAGAGGGCACCGCTCACCGGCCCCACCTTGGTGGCAGTCGATAGCAGCATGGTGTAGACCAGCCCACATGGAAGCCAACCCCAAATAAAGCCGTAGAGCAGCGCTTTGGACAGTTTCTGAACCGGCATCAAACTGCGCCCCAGGGGCTCCAACCGACGCCACAGTGGTACACCAATGCGCTCTACCTGGGCCAACTTTGGCAACCAGCCCGCAACATGCAGACCGATCAATACCATCATCAGTGCCGCCAGCCACTGTAGCCAACGGTGCCCCAGCCCATCACCCAGCGCACTCAGCAGACCGCCACCCAACCAACCGAGCAGCGCACCCGCCAAGCCATAGCTAATTACCCTGCCACCGTTATAGGCCACCAAAAAGAGTAGAAAACTCGAACTGTTTTGGCGAATCTCCGATGGCAGTCCATAACTCAACGCCCCCATAATGCCACCACACATACCGATACAGTGCAGCGTACTAAACAGGCCGACAGTAAAAGCCAGGGGCAGTGATAGATCCAAAGTTATTCCTAAAGGCGCCTCTAAATAATACTGAGCGCAATGGTAATGAGCTTAGAGGCTCTAAAGATCAACTACCCGGTAACATTTACTGAACTCAGGGTAGCCTTTCACAAAAACCCAACGCATTGATCAATCTCAATTGGTAACTCTTCAGCTAGAAACCTCTAACCTCAGAGAGGCTCAGAGGGCAGGCTACTGGTATATCTACGGCAATTGTACCTGATAACAGCACTTAGCCCACTTATGCAGGGTTATAATCACGACCCTGAACGATACAGAAAAGAGCATACAGACTGTCCGCCAGCTCATGGCAGGCCGTTTCTGCGGCATACTCGCCACTCAATCACTCGACATGCCCGGTTACCCTTTCGGGTCGCTGGTTCCCACCCGCCTACAACAAATTACGCCTCTCGAATAATTCCCTAGTATTTTGATGGTAGATATATTTCTCTCAGCATATAGAATGCTTCTAATATTACCTAGTATTTTACTGCGTTTAGAGATGGAGAGACATTATGAGTGCACAAATCCCCCCCCGCGACGGCGATGGCTATCTGGCAGATATGAACATCTGGACCCCTGAGGTCGCCCACGCCATGGCCGATGCCGACGAGTACGAGCTGAGCGAAGAGCGCTGGAGTCAGATTTTGAAAGCCCGCGAATACTACGATGAGCACTCAGTGGTGCCACCTATTCGTAAATTTTCCAAATACCTCGGGGCAAACTCCAAAGAGCTGTTCTCACTCTGGCTCACCGGGCCGATGAAACCGATCACCAAATATGGTGG
>JBEVXV010000765.1:0-12169 GCA_040505915.1 Sedimenticola sp.
CCAGAGAGGGCTCACGCTCCAGCTTTGACCACAGCGTCTGGTGCAAGCGCAGGGTGATATCAGCATCTTCTGCGGCGTAAGGTGCCGCCGCTTCCAGCGGCACTTGGTCAAAGGTGAGCTGTTTCGCCCCCTTGCCCGCCACCTCTTCAAATTTGATGGTTTTTAAACCCAGATATTTGTTGGCCAGGGAGTCCATATCGTGACGGGTGGCGGTGGAGTCAAGAACATAGGACTCCAGCATGGTGTCATGAGCAACACCCCGCAGGGTGATGTCGTAACGGGCAAGTACACTCATATCATACTTAAGGTTCTGCCCCACCTTGAGCCGTTTCGGGTTCTCCAGCAGCGGTTTCATCGCAGCCAGTACCACCGCCCGCTCCAGCTGGGTTGGTGCGCCTGGATAGATGTGCGCCAACGGCAGATAGGCCGCCTCCCCCGCTTCAATCGCAAACGAGAGACCGACAATCTCCGCCTGCATATAGTCGAGGCTGGTGGTCTCGGTGTCGAAGGCGAAGCAGTCGGCGTGCTCCAGCCGCGCCAACCAGCGGTCGAGGTCAGTCTGTTCAAGTATCGTCTCGTAGCGAACCTCTAACGGAGGGGCACTCTCCACTTCTGCCGCATCACTCTCCCCCTCTTCCAGGGTAGCAAGCAGGCGGCGGGCCTCAATACGGCTGTAGAGCTGATGTAAGGTCTCACGGTCAGGCGCTGTCGGCTTCAGTTCAGCCGGTGTGGCATCGAGATCCAGGTCGAGACGAATGGTGGTCAACTCACGGGAGAGGGCCAGTTGCTCCAGATTCTCCCGCAGATACTCCCCCACCTTGCCCTTGATCTCATCGGCGTGGGTCACCAGCTGATCAGCACTGCCATAGGCCCCCAACCACTTGACCGCCGTCTTGGGACCACATTTGGGGATGCCGGGGATATTATCGGAAGAGTCGCCCACCAGAGCCAGGTAGTCGATAATCTGCTCCGGCGTTACACCAAACTTTGCCACCACGCCCTCCCTATCCATCAGGCTATTGCTCATGGTGTTGATCAGGGTGACCCGCTCATCCACCAGCTGGGCAAGATCCTTGTCGCCAGTGGAGATCAGCGTATTCATCTCCAGTGATGAGGCCTGGCTGGCGAGCGTGCCGATGACATCATCCGCCTCCACCCCAGGCACCATCAGCAGCGGCAGACCCAGCGCCTTAACGATGCGATGGAGGGGCTCTATCTGCTCCCGCAGATCATCCGGCATGGGAGGCCGATTTGCCTTGTACTGGTCATACATCTCGTTGCGAAAGCTGCCGCCTGGGGCATCAAACACCACTGCCATATGTTCCGGTTTGTACTCATCGATGAGCTTACGCAGCATATTGATTACGCCAACAATGGCACCGGTAGCCTCACCGTGGGAGTTGGTCAAAGGCGGTAGCGCATGGTAGGCGCGAAACAGGTAGGAGGAGCCATCCACCAGGATAAAAGGGGGGGTTACAGCCATGGTTCTCTATCACTCGGCAATCAGTCAGAGCGGGCAGGATACCCCATACGATAAAATAAGCCCACGGAACAGTAAGGTCATCTCTCAGCAACTACGCGCCACTGTACTATCCTTATAGGAGTGAAATCTCAGTACACAAGGACTCCTGTATGTCTCCAACTATCTACTGCACGCCGGTTGACACTTACGGCATCGCCAAGATGCTCAGGGAGCTTGTCGGGGATAAAGCCTGTCAGCCGGGGCTCATCACTTCAGGCACTCTATTCTCGGAGGCTCCCAGGAGCCTGACCAAGTAAAACGGAAAGCAGTTGATGGTACAGGAAGCCAAAAGCATCTCACGCATCCCTTCGTGGTTCAGCTATGGCCTACTCTATTTTCTCACACACCTGCTGGGAGTGCAGTTTGTAACCTTCAGCGGCCAGCCACTGCCCCTATCGATTGCTGCGGGCGTAGCACTGGCGGCACTCCTCAGTCACGGCTACAAACTGCTTCCAGCCATTGCCGTAGGTGCTTCTGCCTCTCTGCTTATTAGCGGTACTGCCTGGGAGATAACTACCGGGCTCACCCTCTCCATCCTACTTGAGGCAGCACTTGCCTACTGGATGATTGACCGATCAGCCGTTATTGGCAGACTCTTCTCCACCTCTCGCAACACGGCTGCTTTTCTTCTTTTTGGTGTCGTTAGCGCACCTCTTGCAGGTGCGCTAACCTCAACCACCACGCTCTGGTCCTTCGGGCTTATTGATAGTGGAGTGATCGGTGATCGGCTCTATGCTGTGTGGCTTAGCGATGCCTGCGGCATACTGATTACTGCTCCCCTGATCATTGCCTGGAGAAAGGCGCGACAGGGCACGGCACCACCCCGACGGTTTGAATTTTTTCTGTTGATCTTGGCAACGGTACTGGTCAGCCTGATCGCCTTTGGCCTGCTACCCAGCGGGCGCCACCCCCTTGCTCACCTTCCTCTGCCGATCCTGATCTGGGCTCTTTTCCACTTTGGCCTACGCACTCTCTCGCTCTTTCTTCTGCTGATCTCTCTCTTTGCCCTTGCCGCTACAGTGCAACAGCTGGGTCCCTTTATCGGCGCTGGTGACAAAACCGTATCATTCCTACTGCTACAGCTCTATATCATTATTGCCGGTGCCTCAGCCCTAGTGGTCAAAACACTTCTTCGTGAGCACAACATCACCCTCAAACAGCTTGCCCTCGCCGCCAAGGTGATCGATTACACCCCGGATGCCATCGTGGTCACCAACAGTAAGGGGCGGGTTCTGACCGTTAACCCCGCCTTTCAGAAACACACCGGCTACAGCTCCCGTGAAGTCGTCGGCAAAAATCTAAACCTGTTGGGATCGGGCCATCACGACACCAACTTCTTTGCCACTATGTGGCAACGGCTGACCCAAGAAGGTGAGTGGAGCGGAGAGATATGGAACCGTAACAAATCGGGAACCACTCTACCCGAGTGGCTCCATATCACCGCCATGCGCAACAAAAGCGGAGAGACTACACACTATATCGGCATCTACTCCAGCATAGCCCGTCAACAGCAGGTGATGGAGCGCATCCACAGACTGGCCTACTACGACATACTGACCCAGCTGCCCAACCGCCAGCTCTTCACCGATCGCCTGATCCAGGCATTGAAATATGCCAGCCGCAATCAGCAGACGGTGGCCCTGATGTTTCTAGACCTAGACCGTTTCAAAAATGTAAACGATACACTGGGTCACGGTATCGGCGATGAGGTACTGACTCAGGCCTCCAAGCGACTGCTCGATTGCGTGCGGGAGACAGACACCCTGGCCAGACTGGGTGGTGATGAATTCACCATTATTCTGCAAAACATCAACGAAGGCTTCGATGCAGTACTGGTCGCAGACAAGGTTCTTGAAACCTTCAGAAAGCCGTTCAACATCGGTGAGCATGAACTGTTTATCACCACCAGCATCGGTATCTCCCTCTATCCCAAAGATGGCCAGAATACCGAAGAGCTGATCAAATATGCCGATACCGCCATGTACCGCGCCAAGGAGCTCAGCGGCAATACTTACCAGTTCTTCACCTCGGGTATGAGCAAAACCTATGAGTGGAATCTGGAGATGGAGACGGCCCTGCGGCGGGCCATTGAAATCGGTGCCATTAAGATGCTTTACCAACCACAGTTCGACCTCCAAAATGGTGCCCTCATCGGTGTCGAGGCGCTGGCTCGCTGGCACGACCCCTCTCTCGGTGACATCTCTCCCGAGGTGTTTATTCAGGTGGCTGAAAATACCGGCCTGATCCACCGACTTGGGGAACAGACCTTGAAGATCGCCATCCGCCAGACCAGTCGCTGGGGCGAAGAGGGTATCAAAGGGCTGCGCGTCTCCATTAACGTCTCCACCCTGCAACTGAAACAGCGGGATTTTATTGAGCGGGTTGAGGCGATCACCAACCTCGCACAAAACTCGGGAAACCGGCTGGAGCTGGAAGTGACCGAGACCAGCGTCATGGAGAACGCCGAATTTATGGAGGAGACCCTGCGCTGTATCTCCTCACTGGGGCTGGAGATTGCGGTGGATGACTTCGGTACCGGTTACTCTTCACTCAGCTATCTGAAGCGCCTCCCTATCGACCGCCTGAAGATCGACCAATCATTTGTCCGTGATCTTCCAGACAACAGCAACGACGCCGCTATCTGCCGCGCCATCATCGCCATGGCCCACAGCCTCAATCTACGAGTAATCGCCGAAGGGGTAGAGACCGAGCAGCAGCGAGATTTTTTACACCGGGAGAACTGTGACGAGATGCAAGGCTTCCTTATCAGCAAGCCTATCAGCGCTGATGAGATCAGCGAGATGATTCGCCAGGGATACTGGCAGATCGGCTAGCAAAGAATATTCAGCAGACTCCTATCTGGCCAGCAGCGGTGCTTGTAGACCTGAAGGCCAGACCAAGACCGGAGGAAGAGACGATGTCACTATCCGTGAGATGGCGGAGACGATGAAGCAGGTTGTTGAGTTTGAGGGGGAGTTGACGTTTGATGCCAGTAAGCCGGATGGTGCGCCACGTAAGCTGATTGATGTTTCTCGGCTTGAGGCGATGGGGTGGCGTTCGAGGATTGGGTTGGATGAGGGGTTGCGTTCGACTTACCAATGGTATTTGGAACGTGAGTCTTAAGTCGGAAGTTGGGAATTGGGGTGCCCGGGTTTGTGAAATTAGGTGGTATTTTGTTTCCGCGTGACTATAATCATGACTATGGTTGTGATGTTTCTATTTTGGAGTGAGCCATGCAAACGATCAAAGCTTCTGTTTTTAAGGCAAAGTGTCTTCATTTGATGGATTTGGTTAATGAATCAGGTGAAGAGATTGTAATCACAAAAAATGGCAAGCCGGTTTCGCGGTTGGTTCCTTATCGCAAACAGGTTGATTCTCTATTTGGATTGCACAAAGAGTGGGTTAAAAGTCATGATGATTTACTTGAACCTCTTGGGGACGAGTGGACCGTTGAGCAATGATCCTTCTCGATACCCATGCTTTGGTTTGGTTAGATGAAGGTAGTGATCGGCTAGGAAGAAAGTCACTATCAACTATTAATCAATCACTTAAGGCTGGTGAGCTTTTTGTTTCGGTAATCAGCTTTTGGGAAGTGGCAATGCTGGTTAATAAAGGTCGACTAGAGATTCAGATGGATCTTAATCTGTGGCGTAGAAGTTTATTGGATAATGGTCTCCAAGAGTTCGCGATGACCGGCAATATAGCTATGGATTCTGCTCTTCTTGAAGATTTTCATGGAGATCCTGCTGATCGAATGATAGTGACTACAGCAAGGCATTTAAACGCTAAATTATGTACCGCAGATGAGAAGATTCTTGCGTGGAAGCATGAGTTGCTTCGGTTTGATGCGCGGGTTTAAGCTAGAAGTCTGTGCATAAGGGTCAGTTCCCCCGTTGCCCTTTGTCAATAAGGGGCTGTTACGTCCCTCCCTCTCATAGGCCAACCGGCCTAAAATATTCCGCGCACCATCATGCCCTCCCCAAAAACATCCCCGCATAGAGCTCGGAATAAAAGCGGCAAAAGAGAGGCCGGTCATCCTTTGCTATTGTGGTATGCACTAACAACACCCCAGCCGGACCGAATCAGGTGTGGAGTTGGGATATTACCTATCTTTCCTCTGCGGTGAAGGGGGCGACCATGCTGGCAACACTGGAGCGACTGGGTGTGATGCCCTCTTTCAGCAGGCCTTCTGTGAGCAATGATAATGCCTATTCAGAATCGACGTTTCGGACGCTGAAGTACAACTCACGAACACCCAGCAAGCCCTTCGAGTCGCTGGAAGCGACGCGCGAGTGGGTGGCACAGTTTGTGTCATCTACCAGATAAGGATTCTAAATCAGTAAAAAGGAGAAAGCTGTGCCTGATAACAGAAAAACACCGCCAAGAGGCTGGAACCTGACCGTCATCCGGGCACGCCCGGCACTGAAGTTATTACCCATGGACCCAACAGGCAGCATTGATTGGAGTGAGGTAGACATAGCACAGATTGATACCGGCTATACCGAACACCCTGTATTCGGTGATTTCGTCGCCGGTGAAACACACCTCAATATTCACGCTGGCCGTAACTTCAGAGACGGCGAGACCCTTAATGACCCGCGTGACCCAATAAATTACAGCGGTTTGGGGACACTTCCGGGACACGGCACACACACAGGCAGCCTGCTATGCGGCAACAAGATAGCCGGCAAGTTCGATGGTGGCGTAGCCCCTGGTTTACCGCTGATCCCCTATCGGGTAGCCAATACGGGCATCATCGGCTGGCCTGCGGGAACCAAGCGTGACCGGCTCCATGTGGCACAAGCGATCATGCATGCAGTGGATGAGAATGATGTCGATGCCATCAATATGAGCATGGGCATCCCCTGGTTAAGTCCATTCGGCAGCCGTCCGTTAGGAAATGCCGTGGACTATGCCTACGAACATGGCGTGATCATCTGTGCTGCCGCCGGTCAGGTAATCGATAGAGTCACCTATCCTGGTAAGTTTTATCGCACCATCGGCTGCGGCGGCATCGACCCCGACAAAACAATGTGGAACAACATTGATCAGGGATATAGTGAATTCGATCTGATTCATATCGACACCTGGGCACCCGCCAACCATATCAACCGACCAACAGTCACCCTCGACGAAGAGGGCAAGCTACAGACCGATATCTATGCCAATAACGGCTCAGGCACCTCCTATGCCACCGCCCATGTCACCGCCGCTGCCGCCATGTGGCTGGTCTATCACCGGGAAGCAATTGCCCTGCTCTACGGCCATAAACCCTGGATGCGTATCGAAGCATTCAGACAACTACTGAAACAGACCGCAAAAACCATGAGTGGCGACCAGCGACCCTATCCCGGAACTGGCATTCTCGATATCAAAGCACTGCTTGAAGCAGAGCTGCCACAACCGGGAGGCTTAAACAAAGAGGAGCGACTTGCGGCTAATATGTGGGCGTGAGTTGACGTGGTTGTTCGGTAACAACCCTCAGACGGTAGAAGTACTTGAGATAACATGCATGTGAGTATAGAGCCTGCGTGAGGTTAGCTTAATAGTTACAGAATAGTAAAAATTGAATTCATGATGGACAGGGGAGTAGCTGACATTAGTGGGCTGCTAAAAGTAAGTGCAAAAGCAGCGGGCATAGCCGCCCTTTGGTAAAGATACTCTCGTAACGGGGGCTATTGAGAGGTTGCCAGGAGACCGGCCTATCTGTTTGGAAATAACCCCTTGATAGCCATCTTTCGCCGGATAAAGGCGATTTGAGTCTGCAGCGACAGCGCTTTGGGGCAGACATCCTGGCAACCGAGGAGGCTCATGCAGCCAAACACACCGTCGTCATTGCCGATGACGCTGTAGTAGTCATCATCACTACGATCATCCCTTGGATCACCCCGGAAGCGTGCAATTTTGTTGATGCCGACGGCACCGATAAATTCATCGTGCATAATGGCGGTACCGCAGGCGGTAATACAGCAGCCGCACTCTATGCAGCGATCCATTTCGTAGATTACATCTGCCACTTCGGGCTCCATGGTGGCTTCCATGGCATCGATGTTCGGCTCTTCTTTGAGGTGTACCCAATTATGCAGTCGCTTGTTCATCGCACTCATCCATTTACCTGTATTAACCGAGAGATCGGCAATCAGTTCGAATGTGGGCAGTGGCAGCAAGGTAATCTCATCGGCCAGTGTATCGGTGAGGGTGCGACAGGCGAGGCCGGGACGACCATTGATGATCATCCCGCAACTACCACAGACACCGGCCCGGCAGACAAAGTCGAAGGCTAATGAGGGCGCATGATCCTCGCGGATCTGGTTGAGGGCGATAAACAGGGTCATCCCCGGGGTCTCTTCCAGAGTGTAGTGCTGTAGTTGTGGTTGGCTTTCGGGGTTTCCCGGGGTGTGCCGAAAGATATGGAAGGTGAGGGTTCGGCTCATTCTGGTAACTCGTCTTGTCGTTCATTGTCGCCCTGGTATCTCGCAGGCAGTAGTTCGCGGAAAGGCATCAGCTTTGCCTGGAGGGTATGGCGATCACCCCCTTTTCGGCTGATTTCAGCATCAACCTCTGCCTGGCGCTTTGCGCTATCGGGGTGTTCGGTAATCAGTTTTTTTCCATAGCCTCGAAAACCCGGAGGCAGCTCCATTTTTTTGATATCAAGCGGCTGATACTCTATCTCCGGACGTGTGACCAGCTCATCACGCCAGGTGAATAGGGTACGGTTTAGCCACTCTTTATCATTGCGCTGTGGATAGTCTTCGCGGAAGTGGGCGCCACGGCTCTCGGTGCGTTGCAAGGCCCCAAGAGTGACGCCGATGGCGATTTTTAGCATGCGCGGCAAACGGTAGGCGAGAACCAGCTCTGGATTGGAGCCGCAAAAGCCCTCATCGGAAAGGGTGATCTGCCGGGAGCGCTTGAGCAGTGCTTCCAGCTGCGTCACCGCCGCCTCCAGATCGGGGCCATTACGGAACAGCCCCACCTTCTCCATCATGATGGCCTCCATCGCCTTTCTCAGTTCGACGGCATTCTCTGCCCCTTCTCCTTTGCGCCTACAGAGCTGTTGCAGCGCCTCCCGCTCCCGGATGACGAATCTCTCCGCCAGTGATACTGAGGGATCCAGGTTGGTATTGTCGCTGCAGTAATCAGCCACATACTCAGAGACCAGCATACCGCTGACAACGGTTTCTGCCACTGAGTTGCCACCCAGGCGGTTGAAGCCGTGCATATCCCAGCAGGCGACTTCACCGCAAGCAAAGAGCCCCTTGAGCCAGGGACTCTCACCGCGATGGTCAGTTCTGATACCGCCCATTGAGTAGTGCTGTGTGGGGCGTACCGGGATCCACTCCTTGGCCGGATCGATGCCGAGAAAGTAGTTGCAAATATCTTTCACCTCGCGCAGATTCTTGTCGATATGGGCGGCACCGAGCCCGGTAATATCGAGCCACAGATGATCACCGTAGGGGCTCTTTACCCCTTTGCCTGCACGCATATGCTCTGCCATGCGACGGGAGACCACATCCCGTGAGGCGAGCTCTTTCTTCTCTGGTTCATAGTCGGGCATAAAGCGGTGGCCATCCTTGTCCAGCAGCAGGCCACCATCACCCCGGCAACCCTCGGTAACAAGAATGCCCGCCGGTACAATGGCGGTTGGATGGAACTGCACGGCCTCCAGATTGGCCAGCCGAGCAACCCCGGTCTCCAGGGCCAGAGCCTGACCTATGCCTTCGTTGATGATTGCATTGGTTGAGGTGCCGTAGATACGGCCATAGCCACCCGTCGCCATGACGGAGGCCTTGGCCAGGTAGGCGCAGAGTTCGCCGGTGATCAGGTCACGTACTACCGCGCCATGGCAGCGGCTGCCGTCATGGATCAGTGCCATCGCCTCCTTGCGCTCATGGACGGGGATCTCTTCGGCATTGGCGCGGTCGCCCAGGGTATAGAGCATGGCGTGACCGGTGCCATCGGAGGTGTAGCAGGTGCGCCATTTTTTGGTACCACCAAAGTCACGGGCGGTGATCAAGCCATGGGTCTGATCGGGGGCCGTCAGGGTTTGGCGCTGGCCATTGATTACGACATCATGGTCGCCCCTGGCGACACGGTTCCAGGCGACGCCCCAGGCAGCAAGTTCCCGTATCGCTTTGGGTGCCATGTGGGTAAACAGGCGGGCAACCTCCTGGTCGCATCCCCAGTCACTACCACGAACGGTGTCCTGGAAGTGGACATCTTCGTTATCGCCCATCCCTTTGACGCTATTGCCCAGGCTTGCCTGCATGCCACCTTGGGCAGCTACCGAGTGAGAGCGTTTGGCTGGCACCAGAGAGAGTACCAACGCCTCTAATCCTCGCCGCTTCACTCCGATGGCGGTACGCATACCCGCGAGACCACCGCCGATCACCAGTACATCGGTGTAGATCACTTTCATTGATGCGCCTCCACCCAGGCGGGGGTATACCGCTCACCGGCGTTGGGAGCATGATCGATACCGATTTTCACAAAGGCTCCGAGGGTTGTCAGACCGAGTGCAAGGAAGAATCCGGTCAGCGCCCATTTCAGCCGTTTAAGTCGCCTGCGTGTATGTTCAGGGTCAGCTGCACTGAACCAGCCCCACTTCACTGCCAGACGATAGAGCCCCACCACTCCGTGAACCTCGACAGCGAACAGCAGCAGCAGATAGAGCGGCCAGAGACGCCCACTCCAGACCCGGTCGGCAGAGGCGTAGGGGCCGATCATTTCAGGCTGGGAGAGCATAATATAGAGGTGAGCAGGGGCAAGAAAAAACATCAGAAAACCGGTAGCGACCTGAACCATCCACAGGTTGGTATCACTGTGCCCCATGCGCCCCATATGTAGCCAAAAGCGATGATATTGACGCCAACTGCTGGGAAACTTGCGTAGCGCTAACAGGGCATGAAGCACTAGCAGCAGCAAAATAGCTGCAACAAACAGGCTCACCAGGAGCGGCAGGGGGTAACCGAGAAAAAAGTAGCCTTCAAAGAAGCGCGCCATCCCCCAAAATAGATCCTTGCCAAAAAGAATAGAGGAGACGAAAAACATATGAAACCACATAAACAGGGCAAGCAGCAGACCGCTCCCACCTTGTAACAGGTCGAGACGTGCAGGCCAGAGTGATAGGCTATTTTTCGGAGACGCTTTAATCGACATACTTCCTGGAACCTTTGGTTACTTCTAACTCAAATTTTCGAGTTCCTTCTCCCTGATGTAGGGTGTTGTAAAGACACTCACAGCAGCGGTTTACTACACCTTCCGCGACAAGCAGCTCATTACCCCCTCACCCCGATGGGGAGAGAGGGCTAATCAACTCTAAAGCTTGTGTTCAATTAAAGATTAGTCACACCACTGCTCAACTGCGCTCCTTGCTTTTTTTATCGCAACATTATGCGCATTTTTCGAGAGGATTCTACGGCTACCGTCATCTTGAAGCTCATAAACCCCTGCTGCATCCAGATACCCCCGTAGCTGATCTTTGGCATAGGCGCACTTAAGTACCCGTTCACGGGCAGCTTTTTTCTTCTTTGCAATCTCCAGCTGTTTTGTTTCCCGGTCCTGGCGGTAGCTGTCCAGCAACTTCTGTTGCAGCTGCTTGCGCTCACCATCACTACGCACCGCTCTCTTATCCCCACCGGCTCCTGATTTGCGGATTTTAACCTGCTTGGCTTTCTGATCAGGGGGAGGGCGGTCGGTAAAATGAACCTTGCCATTTTCATCCACCCAACGATAGACCCCGGCGGTCACTGTGGGGATGACCGACATCACGATAGAGAGATAAATCAGAACAGATATCAACTGGCGACAGACCGGGATCATCAATCCCGTTGAATAGCGATTATTCAAACTCATCAAATAGTGCACTTTTCTCATCCTTGCTAACTTGTCCCGCAGGACGAACCGCATCCAGCGCAGCATGTTCAACACGATTACGCCCCCCCTCCTTGGCCTGATAAAGCAGGGCATCCACCTCCTGAATAAAGGCCTCAGATGTCAATCGGCTATGTTTTCCATAGACACTCACCCCCATACTGACGTTCACCGAAAAAGTGTCACTCTCAAGCTCTACCGGGGTATCTGCAATCGCTTGGCGCAATCGTTCTGCCACGGTGATGGCGCGCGGCAGCGGCGTTGCAGGTAGGATCAGGACAAACTCTTCACCGCCATAACGACAGGGGAAATCAATCCGGCGCAATAGCTGACCGATAATATCCGCCGTCTGACGCAGCACCTTATTACCCACCTCATGACCCCAGGTGTCGTTAACCCTCTTAAAGTGGTCGAGGTCGAGCATTACCAGGGAGGTGGGGTGTCCACTACGGCGAGTACGTTCCAGCTCCTGTTCCAGAGCCAGAAGAAAGTAGCGGTAGTTGAAGAGACCGGTGAGGGTATCGGTGTGTACCAGCCCTTCGAGTTCATTAGTGCGAAGACGCAGCTCCATCAGCTCATCAATGTGCTGACACTGGCTCTCTTCTACCGGACAAAGCGGTTCTTGCGTCTCTTTGCTATCCATTACCCGAATAATCTTAGCACCAGAATTTGTAACTTCTCAATAACCCAGTGCAGATGGATAACTTTCAGGCGGGTGCAGTGACACCTTTCAGGACGTACAGCAGCAGGGATGCTGCTGTGCGCGTACAGGGATCT
>JBEVXV010000766.1:0-1446 GCA_040505915.1 Sedimenticola sp.
GTTTTTTCTCCTGAGGGCATTTGAACATGTAACACACAATTTTCACCTGTTCCTGCTAAAAGCCATATTTAAGCTGTATAATAGTGATAACAAATTGGAATTTTACAACAAGTGATGGATAAAGTTGTTTTCTAGCAAGGGTTAAAAAATTGAGAAAATATACAATTTGGATCCATGGATTTTTGAAGGAAATGTGAAATTTAATTGGAATTGAATTGGAATAAATAAACAACTCCATTGTATTAGTGGTGGGTCAATATCACCTGGACACAACCCCTTATAGCCAAAGGCCAAAGGGGAATATTTGTATGGTACAGTGATTACCTGGATTTACATTCAAAGGATAATAACAAAGGATTGTAAGCTTTGTAAGAAATGAGCCGTCAGACAACAGTGAAACCTGCCAGACTAACCCAGCCTAGCAAAAGAGCAGCGACAGAAATGGCAAACTCAAGTGCTGAAGAGTTGACCCTGATCGCGCATCAATTAGAGGGTCTGACAGAAGATATCCGCAAAATGAGGGCAGATATGAAAACACTTGTAAACAAAGAAGGCATTGAGGACTTAGTGAAAAAAACCGTAACCTCTCTTAAAGATGAAATAATGAAAGAAGTGTGGGAGCGAATCGATACCATCATGGACGAGAAAATTGCGGTCAGAACCAGAAAATTAAGCGACAAATTAGAATCACTGGAATTCGAAAATAAACAATTAAATGACAAACTAGGCCAACATGAACGCATAATAACAGAATGCAAAGACAGTATTAAGGAGAAGGATGACATGGCACGTGATGCGATGAAAAAGGCCAACTACAACGAGCAATTCTCTCGCAAAAACAATGTTAAAATTATGGACATCACAGAAGACACGAATGAGAGTGAAGACTTGTTAACAACCAAGTTTATAGATATATGCCGACCGAAGGGGGTAACATTCGACAAAAACCGAATAATGGCGATCCACAGGCTCCCAGGACTTCCGGGGAAAACGCGGCCGGTTATCGTGAAGCTCATGAACAACAATGACAAGGCGAAGATCATGAGGAAGAGATCCGAGTTTAAAACCTCCAACCGATTGGTAGATGATGTCACTAAACTAAACACGGGGCTGATCCGACGAATCTCACAACACCCAGATATAGACTCCGCATGGTTTTTCAACGGTGCCGTATACGGTAAAACCAGATTTGGACGCCGATACAGATTTGACATTTACGATGAAGTTGATGCTATCATCCGTCAACAGTAAGAAGATTGGCGAAAATAAACTACATTAAACACACAGAAAATCAAGTACACATATCAATATAACACTGGATATTCTATTGAATTTTACATAATAGAGAATCATGTTTCACAGCCGGAACTTTATTTATAAAGTGATAAATAACATGTTCTTCAAGTGTTAAAATTTCACATATGGACATCACCATTGTCTGATTAA
>JBEVXV010000766.1:1546-5626 GCA_040505915.1 Sedimenticola sp.
GTTCGTTTATTTATGCTTTACACATTTGTGGCGAGTCGTGAGAAGATGTGCCCGGTTGTGGTATAGACCAGAGTAGCTCCTGATCATGTAGCACACTCACGGAGCGTGGTGCCATCTGTCAGTGCTTAGTATAAGCATTATGAATATTTCAATGACGTACAGCGAAAAGTGTAGACCCTGATCAGACTGCGCGGATGCGCAGGCTGATCTGGGGCTGCGCTGATCGCAACCCCATTTGGGCACTTTTTCTCATGACGAGTCACATTTATGTACCCATTATTCCATATAAATTAATACCAGTCTGTAGATCTGAGCCAAACAATATAGTTAGTCTGCAATGTAAACACTTCAAACTATATCTGATATTACACTGTAACTTACAGCACATTGCTGTATATTATTAATATAACCATTTGGCTCTTGGTCGCTGTGCCAGCAGCGTAGACCCAGATCAGACTATGTGTTTAACCCTTTCAACCCTACAACCCGCTCAGGAGGATTTGACGCACGGTGTAGATCCTGACTAGCCAGTTCGTGGCGAGTCGTCTCGTCAGAATCTGCAACGTTGTAAACCATCTTTCATGATTTTTGCCAATAGAACACCCCTATTATAAGAATGGACTGGTCTTAATTTTATTTTTTGATGCAAAGATTGTTATGAATCTGAACATGGAATAATCCATCACAGTTATCTAGGGATGAAAGGGTTATTTCACAATGAACATGCTCATTGACAAATTCCTTTCTGTTACCTGTATCATGTGTATGTACACCAAAACCCACCTCTTGTCTACTGCACCCAGCCTAGACAGAGCTAACAGTATTCAGTCAGATACTAAAGCACATGCTAGACAAAATAATACTATGACTTATACATGGTTTACATCGAGAGCATAGGACATTGATCTATATATATTGTCAAAAAATGTAGGAATTATTATTATTATTTCTTTACACTAACTTTAAATAATTTCTAAAACATATATAATAAAAGTCTGACACCCACCCCATTTTATGCGTAAAGTGGGATGAGAATTAAATAATTTAATAATTAAATCTAATTAATTGTATATGGACATAAATAGAGCCAGTTGGCTCATGAGAAGTTGGTCAATGTGATAACAGTGCAGATGCAGAGCAGACAGAGCGATTAACTATTTCAACCAACAGCCCCGTTTATAGACTTTGACAGTGTAGATCCAGAAGAGCCGGCTCGTAACGAGGCTTCTCTTCGGGATCTGCAATGTTTACAACCATTATCATGGAATAATCCATCTCAGTTATCTAGGGTGAAAGGGTTATGGAATTTCACAACGGACACGCTCATTGACTAATTCCTTTCTGTTACACCTGGATTACTTAGTGCATTGTATGTACACAAAAACCTACCTGTTGTTTACTGCATCCAGCCTAGACAGAGCTAACAGTATTCATTCAGATACTAAAGCCCATGCTGGACAATGGAATACTCTATGACTTTTACATTGTTTACATAGAGAGCAGGGGAAATGTCCCATGCTTTACTCAGTCATTTCATAATTTGTGTGCGCGGCATGACAGTGCATTGGAGCTGATTCTAAAGTGCTACACAGCCATGTTTGATTTTTAAGCAACCCAAAATTAATTTTAGGAGGCTTATAATCACCATCCAGTCTGTCCGCCCATCCGTCCGTCCGTCTGCCATAACCAGTCCCAAGTTTATGTTTTATATGAAAGTTTTACGTTAACTTTCTTAAAAATTCGCAGTCGGGGTGTATCCATCCGTTTTACCGATTTCTGCTAGTGGTGAAAATAAGAGCCAAATATGTCTTACAATTTCATTAGAATTGTGTTGTAACGACACAATTCGGGTAAAATTGCAAGATATATATGTACATATATTTTCAGAAATATTCATGACAAATATTAATTAATGGTCCCCTATTTTCATTGCCAAAATTCAAACTATTTATAGCCATCATTTCTCCCCTGCATACAAAGAGATAACTTAATCACATAGTTAACACTTGTTTCCAACCGACAATTGAACAAACAAAAGTTCATCAACAAATTACAATTAAAAATGACCTCCACTCAACCGCTCAAGGTCAAGGTCAGAACAATATACACATACATGCATTATTTATCTCCCACAGCAAAGATTTGCTACATGATACTGTGACATTCACCCACTAGTTCAAGGTCAATGCCAGTATATAAGTTATAGAGTAATAATTCACTATATGGATCTTCTTTATGACAATAAGAATTTAAAGTAACCATCACCCAGCTGTTCAAGGTCAAGTTCCTCCCGCATATATGAGAATCCAATATATCTGATATATTCAGTAAATACTACCATTTTATATTTGTTTACATTACATGTCTGTTAATAATTATGTGGCTATTACAGACAGCATATACATAAATGAGGCCTAATATTGGGAATAGATGAAACTTTTGCTTTATTGGTGATTATCTGATGATAACAAACTTGAATGTTCAATCATGAGGCCTGATGCATGGAATGTGCTGTTTGATGTAGCTTACCAGGGCTACAGATAACATGCGTGTTTTGGTTGACAATTTTGAAAATTTCACTGATCTCCAAACACAGCATGCGGGTTTGGAGTTCTTCAGAATCGTCTCATTGAGACGATTCTGGAGAACTCCAAATGTGCATGTTCTTACAGAGAATATAGAAAAATATTGTGAAAGTATGCAGCTTATCTGGGGCTCTGGATTATATATATATGTGTATCTCCACAGAGAATATATGATATGCATGTCCAGCTGTGGATGGAAGGTCAATGTATAACACCATACATACAACATAACTTAAGGATGCTAGCGGTGAATATACCATCCAAGTGTGCCGTGGAACTCCATTAGAATCGCGCCCTTATGGCTCAGTTCTGATGAAATTCCATGACATATTTTCAGATTTGCCAAAAAACTATAAAACTACACATTAATCAATCGCCGACTGCTACAATTTTTTAACTATTTATATAAATTATTTTACCCAGCATGGAAAGAGTTAAATGCTTAAATGACCCTTTAGTATCAAGGTATCCGCATATTTCAAAAGTGAGTACATGTATATTGGGATAGCATGATGTCAAGTGGGCCATAGCTATTGTGTTTGTGTAAATACTTGTATATATGTCACCGTTATATTTATTTTATGCTGAAGTACAGTAGAGGCAGGATGGGGTAGTTCTTTCGGAAGGGGGAGGTGTGGACGTGATAGTTTTGGGGTCTTGCGGGGGTGTTGTATAGGATTAAACATAATATTATATAAAGTTGTAGTAAAATGTTTTGGTTGACCAGGTTCTTGGTGCTTTTGACATTATCTGAAAAGTCTGCGTCAAAAGCCAGTTCAATTTTAGCCAATAGTGAAACAGACTACATAAGGTTAGCAACATATACAGTTATTTTGTTACAGATACTTTGTTATTTAGGGGTAATGGATATAAATTGCGAACATATCATTGGCTGCTGGATATCTACGAACATACACAGATTTACATGTAAATGCAGTGGCAAAACAGCTATAGTCTGTATCATACTTGTGTCGATTGACGACATTACCTTTCAAAATTATGAGTTTCATTTTATCACAGAAAATTTGTTACATTTCCAAAAACAAAAAATGTATTAGTCATCTCCAAATACAGCGTTTGGTTTTGTATAGCATTCTCAGGGGAATATTTTGACTGTCACGCCCATATCTTATTTTTAATTTCCGAAGACCTTCTTCAAACGTGTCTTGATAGTACTTCAGTACGTGTTTATTTGTTATACTTCGGATTGCTCGTACCAATAACCAACTTCAAACTCCTACATTTTAGAGTTTTACAAATATGAATATCCCCATTGGTTTCGCTTCATTGACTGCAAATCTTACAATTTTCAGTTATTTTAAAATTGTCTAGATGAAGTTACCCCATTTTCAGAAAATATACTATGATGATGATGATGAAATAACAATTGATTCCCTTCAACATGTACATCATAGCTTATATTATATTAACCCATTCCAATCAAGAATTCTGATACAGGAATAGAAACTAATGATATATGGACTAGCCACATTAA
>JBEVXV010000767.1:0-8171 GCA_040505915.1 Sedimenticola sp.
TATTGACTCCGTAGCAGGTTCTTCGCGAACAAGTTCGCTCCTACGTTATAGCGCAGGATTATTGTGTAACACCATTAAGTCTATAGACCGATGCTGACTGAAGACGCACTAAAATTTTCCGGCAACGCATTGATAGGTGCCAAGGTGCGTACCTGGTTGATGCTACTGGCGATGGCCATCGGCATCGGTTCGGTGGTGGTGCTGACGGCTCTGGGAGAGGGTGCGAGACGCTATGTCAGCAACGAGTTCTCCGGTCTTGGCACCCACCTTCTGGTGGTAATGCCAGGGCGCACCGAAACCACTGGTGCTGCCCCTCCGCTGGTGGGCGGCACACCGGAACAGCTCACTCTGGGTGATGCCCTGGCGCTGAAACGCAGCAGTGCGGTACGTCTGGTGGCACCGATTGTTATCGGTTCTGCGCCGGTCTCATACCGTCAACTGGAACGGGAGATCACCATCATGGGCTCCACCGCCGAGCTGCTGCCGGTACGTAATCTGGAGATGGCCCTGGGTGAGTTTCTACCTCAAGAGGATGCGACCCGAGGCAGTGCCGTGGCCGTCATCGGCACCACTTTACGGCAGGAGCTGTTCGGCAATAAGCGGGCGCTGGGACAGTGGATCAGAATTCATGACAGTCGCTTCCGGGTGATCGGGGTACTCAGACCGATGGGCGAGTCTTTGGGGATGAATATGGGGGATCTGGCGATTATCCCGGTCTCCCGGGCACAGAGTCTGTTCAACAGCGAGTCACTCTTCCGGGTGCTGATCCAGGCCAACGGCCGTGAGGCGATTCCAAAAGCCAAACAGGCGGCTACCGATATTCTGCGGGCGCGGCACAACGGTGAGGAGGATGTCACTGTGATCGCCCAGGATGCCCTCCTCTCCACCTTCGATGAGATCTTTCAGGCACTCACCTTTACCGTTAGCGGCATCGCCGCCATCAGTCTGGGAGTGGCCGGTATTCTGATCATGAATGTGATGCTGGTGGCGGTATCACAGCGTACTGCGGAGATCGGGCTGCTGAAGGCGCTGGGGGGTTCACAGCGACAGATTCTCGGGCTGTTTCTGATGGAGGCGGGATTGCTCTCTACTCTGGGTGCTTTGGTGGGTGTCGCCATTGCCTATGGTGGTGTTTGGGGTTTGAACCGGCTGTTTCCCGACTTCCCACTTAGTGTCCCGTTATGGGCGCTGGCGGCAGCACTGGTTGTGGCACTGATCACCGGCCTGCTGTTTGGTGTACTACCAGCAAAGCGGGCCGCCGAACTCGATCCTATTCAATCGTTATCGGGGCGATAATCATGTTGATTGAAGATTTTGTCAGATTGTCTCTCGGTTCAGTCATCGCCCATCGAATGCGCAGTTTTCTCACCGCCCTCGGTATCGCCGTGGGTATTGCTGCCGTCGTACTGCTCACCTCCATCGGTGAAGGGGTACATAAATTTGTGCTGGGAGAGTTCACTCAGTTCGGCACCCACCTTATCGCCATCGCTCCGGGTAAAGCCGGCACCTTTGGCGTCTCCGGCGCCATCGTCAACAATGTGCGCCCCCTGAGCCTGGATGATGCTGAGGCACTGGGGCGTCTCGCACGCATTCAGGCGGTAGTACCGATGATCCAGGGCAATGCCGCCGTTGAATACGGCAAGCACACACGCCGCGCCATGATCCTCGGAGTGGGTTCCGAGGTACCCAGCGTCTGGAGTATGAAACCGACACTGGGGCGCTTTCTGCCAAAGGATGACTCCGCTCACCCCCGTCCTTTCGTGGTGCTGGGTAGCAAGATGCGCAAGGAGTTGCTCGGGCCGGGCAATCCCTTGGGGGAGCGGGTGCGTATCGGTGGGGAGACCTATCGGGTGCTGGGAGTAATGGAGTCAAAGGGGCAACTGCTGGGCTTTGATATGGACGACACCGCTTACATCCCCACCCAGAAGGCGATGGCGATGTTCAACCAGGATAGTCTGATGGAGATCGATCTGCTCTACAGTCCGGGCAGCGACAGCGCGGTGTTGGCCGAACGTATTCGTGAGCTGTTGAAACAGCGTCACGGCAGTGAGGACTTCACCATTATCACCCAGGATCAGATGCTTAACACCCTGGGGGATGTACTCAATATACTGACCCTGGCAGTGGCTGCGCTGGGAGGCATCTCCCTGCTGGTGGGTGGTGTCGGCATTATGACCATCATGACCATTTCGGTGACCGAGCGGCAGTCCGAGGTGGGGCTGCTACGCGCCATCGGCGCCCGCAAAAGTGATATCCTCTGGCTCTTTATGGGGGAGGCGGTGGTGCTGGCAAGCCTTGGTGGCCTGGCGGGGCTGATCATCGGTGCAGGCGGCGCCTGGTTGTTGGGAGTGGCGGTTCCCGCCCTGCCTATTCACACGCCCTGGAGTTATGTGCTGCTGGCGGAAGGAGTTGCCGCCGGTATCGGCCTGATCGCCGGTGTGGCGCCTGCATGGCAGGCGGCGAGGCTCAATCCGGTGGATTCATTGCGGGCGGAGTAAAATTCCCTGATCCCTCCGGCTCTCCTCTAAACCGTCTCTTTCCCCTCAATCAGCCCCACCAGGTAACTGACCTTATCCCCCTTTATTGATTCAACCCTGGGCGGCGGGCTGCCCGATTCCTTGATGTTATTCGCCAGCTTCAGCCCAACCTCGTAGGAAGGTCTACCAATGTAGGCTCGACTGTCGACATCAACTGCAAGGAAGAGATCAGCCAGCTTGCCGCACAAAATTCCAGATATGGTGTAAAAACCTACAGGTGCATCAACCAGGACAAAATCGTAGTGTGGTTCAAGCGCACTTTTCAGGTAGTCAAAGAAATTGCATCCGGGCAGCTCATCAAACAGGTGTCCAAAATCTATCGCCGGTTTTATATCCATATTCTTGCAGTCACTTCCGGGGAGTATATGGATCAGTTCATAATCGGGAAAATGACATATATGCTGAAGAATATCCGGCACCGCGTGGCCCTTGTACATGGTCACATTCGGCAGGGTCAGATTTTGGATTATTTTATCCAGATCTTTTTTCTTTGATTTCGGGTCTGCCGACAGCAGTGTCACATGATCACTGATTAGGTCATACAGATTACACCCTTCTCTCCACTCAGGTACTGACTCAAGCAGGTCGACGGCCCGGTGTAGCAAACCGCCCACTTCATAAATATAGCCATCCAGTAGCAGTACCCGATATTTTTTTTCACTCAGGGCCTTTGCGGCGCGAACCATATAAGCCCTTTTACCGGACCCTCTAATCATGGAGTGAAAAGAGACAAACTTCTTCCCCATCATGCTACCTCGTGTTGAATCCTAAAGATTAATCCCGGTTGTCGTACCAGAATCGGCATTGTTCTTTCTGACGTATCTTGCGCTGGGTACCCCAAAGAAGGTGCGCATTTTGTTTGAACATATCAAACCCGCCGACGCCAAACTTTCTCGCAGATGTGATGATTTTATGCTTCTTTCCGTATTTGATGATTTTCCACTTCTTCTTCTGCTTTTTTCCCTCTTTCTTGAGCCTTGCGGCAAGGGAGAACTCTTCCGCCGTATACAGCTCTTCATCAAAACCACCTACTTTCTCGAAGGCCGCACGTTCACAATAGAGAAAGGGGCCAGCGGTTACGTTCTTCAGGGATAACAACCGGTTAACCAGATGCTTGAAAACGAGTCGCCCACCGAGACCTGAATCCGGCTCGACCCATGCCCCACCACCGATAATTTTTCCCGAGGAGAGATTGTGCGCCACCTTGTCGAAAATATTGCCCTTCACCGTAGTATCCGCATCGACAAAGACCAGGTATTCACCGGTGGCCGCCGCTGCGCCGGTATTGCGTGCACGGGCTATCTGGTTTTTCTTTTCAAATACAACGGTTGCGCCTAATTTCTTGGCGATCTCCCCTGTCTTGTCGGTGGAGTTGTTATCCACCACGACGATATCCAGTGTTCCCGGGTAAGAGCGGGCCGCCTTCAAAATCGTCTTGAGAGTCTTCCCTATGTAGTTTTCCTCGTTGAAGGCGGGAATGACTACGGTAATCGAGCCTTGCTTTTTCAATGGTCTCTATGGGGCCTGTATACGTCTGCTGGAATCTCCATGAAGTAACCCACCGCCCCTTCCGGAGCAGGCTGACGATCACCCATGCGCAGTAATGAAGGATATACGATGTTTAACGGCACTGCACAATAATCCTGTCATCGGGCGGCTAAATCACTCTGTTAAAAGTGAGATCATGGTTCAAGCCAGCAGCCCGCTCGCCTGCAGCTTATGGATCTGATCCCGCACCTGCGCCGCCTCTTCAAACTCAAGGTCGCGGGCGTGCCGATACATCTCTTTCTCCAGTGTTTTGATCCGCTTTGCCATCTGCGCCGGGGTGAGGGCGGCGTACTCCGCCTCTTCTTCAGCCACCTTGGCATACTGCTTGGCTGACATGGGAGCACCGGGTCTGGCGCCTTCCATTATATCGATGACCGCTTTGCGGATGGTCTGGGGGGTGATGCCGTTGGCTTCGTTGTGCGCCACCTGTTTGACGCGGCGACGCTCGGTCTCGTCGATAGCACGGCGCATGGAGCCGGTGATCTTGTCGGCATAGAGAATCGCCTTGCCACTGACATTTCGGGCGGCGCGGCCTATGGTCTGGATCAGCGCCCCCTCCGAACGCAGAAAACCCTCCTTGTCGGCATCAAGTATCGCTACCAGGGTGACCTCGGGCATATCCAACCCCTCACGCAGCAGGTTGATACCCACCAGCACATCAAACACACCCAGGCGCAGGTCACGGATAATCTCCACCCGCTCGACGGTCTCAATATCCGAGTGGAGGTAACGCACGCGGATTCCATGATCATGGAGGTAATCGGTAAGGTCCTCCGACATGCGTTTGGTGAGGGTGGTAACAAGTACCCGCTCTTCCTTCTCCACCCGCAGGTTGATCTCGGAGAGCAGGTCATCCACCTGAGTACCGGCAGGACGCACCTCCAACTCGGGGTCGAGGAGACCGGTAGGGCGCACCACCTGTTCGATCACCGCCCCTGAGCGCTCCAGTTCGTATGCTCGTGGAGTGGCGGAAACGTAGATGGTTTGAGGCGTCTTTAGCTCAAACTCCTCAAAACGCAGGGGGCGATTGTCGAGAGCTGACGGCAGACGAAAACCGTACTCCACCAGTGTCTCCTTGCGGGAACGATCACCCCGGTACATCCCCCCCACCTGGGGAATGGAGACGTGACTCTCATCCGCCACCAGCAGCGCATTCTCCGGCAGATAGTCGAGCAGGGTCGGCGGTGCTTCTCCCGGCTTGCGCCCGGAGAGGTAGCGGGAGTAGTTCTCGATTCCCGAGCAGTAGCCCAGCTCCCGGATCATCTCGATATCGTAGCGGGTGCGCTGTTCAAGGCGCTGGACCTCCACCAGCTTGTTGACACTGTTGAGCTGTTCCAGCCGCTCTTTCAGTTCCACCTTGATCTTCTCTACCGCCGCCAGCAGGGTCTCCCGGGGGGTAACGTAATGGGACTTTGGGTAGATGGTAAAGCGTGGCACCTTGCGCAACACCTCGCCGGTGAGGGGGTCGAAGATGGAGATCGCCTCCACCTCGCCATCAAACAGCTCCAGGCGCACCGCCTCGCCGTCGGACTCTGCCGGATAGATATCGATCAGCTCGCCGCGCACCCGGTAGGTGGCGCGGTGCAGCTCCACATCGTTGCGGGTGTACTGCAGTTCGGCAAGGCGGCGGATAATATCGCGTTGATCAAGAATCTCACCCTTCGACAGGTGCAGCACCATATTGAAATAGGAGCGGGGATCGCCGAGACCGTAGATACAGGAGACGGTGGCGACGATGATAACGTCCGGCCGCTCCAGCAGCGCCTTGGTGGCGGAGAGACGCATCTGCTCGATATGCTCATTAACCGAGGCGTCCTTGTCGATAAAGGTATCGGATGAGGGAACATAGGCCTCGGGCTGGTAGTAGTCGTAGTAGGAGACGAAGTATTCGACGGCGTTGTGGGGGAAAAACGCCTTCATCTCGCCATAGAGTTGGGCCGCCAGCGTCTTGTTATGGACCAGGATCAGAGTCGGTCGTTGCAGTTCCTGGATTACATTGGCGATGGTGAAGGTCTTGCCGGAGCCGGTCACCCCCAGCAGAGTCAGGCCCGCCTCGCCATCATTAAGCCCCTCCAGCAGGCCCCTTATCGCCTCCGGCTGGTCTCCGGCGGGAGAAAAGTCTGACTCGAGCTGAAATTCTTTCACCATAGGTATTCTTCTGCTTCAATGAATTAGCTATTATTACAGCTCGCGACCGCCGATACACCTTACAGAGTGAAGTAGAAACCGCAGCAGATGCGAAGCTTGCCCGGTCAGGCGCTATCCCGGTGGCGAATGAGCCTTTGAATCCACCGTTCTCTGTGCACCGTCGCAGCTGGCCATTCAGATACAGACAACTATCATCAATTCTAATTGAGCTTTGATAACCATGAGCAGCAAACTTTCAGCCCGCGTACAGGCAGTCAAGCCATCACTCACCCTGGCGATTACCGCCCGCGCCAAAGAGATGCGCGCCGCCGGTAAAGACATCATCGGCCTCGGCGCCGGTGAGCCAGACTTTGATACCCCGGATCACATCAAACAGGCGGCCATTGAGGCGATCAACAGCGGCTTTACCAAATACACCGCCGTGGACGGCACCCCGGAGCTGAAAAAGGCGATTATCGCGAAGTTCAAGCGCGACAACGGCTTCGACTACCAGATGGATGAGATTCTGGTATCCAGTGGCGGCAAACAGAGCTTTTTCAACCTCGCCCAGGCGATTCTCGATCCCGGTGACGAAGTGGTGATCCCCTCCCCCTACTGGGTCTCCTATCCGGATATGGCCCTGCTTGCGGGCGGCATTCCGGTACTGGCCAACGCTGGCCCGGAGCAGAATTTCAAGATCACCCCGAGCCAGCTGGCGGCGGCGATCACCGACAAAACCCGTCTAGTGGTGATCAACAGCCCCTCCAACCCCACCGGCATGTCCTACAGCCGCGACGAACTGGCGGCGCTGGGCGAAGTGCTGGAGCAACACCCCCGTGTCATCATTGCCAGTGATGATATGTACGAGCATATCCGCTGGGTTGATGAACCCTTCGTCAACATCCTCAACGCCTGCCCGAGTCTGCGCGACCGCTGCATGGTGCTCAACGGAGTTTCCAAAGCCTACTCCATGACCGGTTGGCGCATCGGTTATGCCGCCGGCCCCGCCGAGATCATCAAGGCGATGAAGAAGATCCAGTCCCAGAGCACCTCCAACCCTGTTTCAATCTCTCAGGTGGCAGCCCAGAAGGCCCTGGAGGGGCCACAGGAGTGTATCGGCGAGATGCTTGTCGCCTTCAAGGAGCGCCACGATTATGTCGTTGATCGCCTTAATAAAATCCCCGGAGTGAGCTGCCTGCCTACTGACGGCACCTTCTACCTGCTGCCCGGAGTTCAGGAAGCGATCAAGGGAATCGACGGCGTCAGCAACGACCTGGAGCTGGCTGAGCACCTGATCGAGAAGGCGGGAGTTGCACTGGTGCCGGGATCCGCTTTCGGCATACCCGGTCATATCCGCATCTCCATCGCCACCAGCATGGAAAACCTTATCAACGCACTGGATCGCCTTGAGAAAGTGCTGACCCCATAGCCAGATAATTCCTACCTGCTTTTCAGCTATTTCCTATGGATTGGGAGTGGCTGTCAAGTAGTATTTAAACTCACTTGTAACTGTTCAGCTGCAGCCAAGTATAGTTCGGGGTCGGAGTCGATTGCCCACATGGATGTGGGTAAGAAGCGTGAGCTGGGAGCGGAAGCATTGCGGCAAAAAACTGTAAATGCCCCTACCATCTTCAACGCAATCGACTCCGACCCCTGGTGAAAAGAGCCTCTTAGCGGGGGTACTGAATAGTTACACTCACGTTGGAGTGCGATGCTGAAATTGTTCAGCACGGCTTCAACAACTGAAATCACCGGGTGTATGGAGTACACCCACCCAATGCAAGGAGCGCAGCCATGGGATCCACCTCCCTAAAGAAATCGCACACTATCTGCGGTATCACCTTAATCGAGATGCTAATCGTGCTGGCGATCTGCGGCATCCTTTTCGCCTCCGCAGGCCCCGCCTTCTCCACTCTGATCGGCAGCACCGTTATCACCACTACGGTAAACGACATGGTG
>JBEVXV010000768.1:0-4288 GCA_040505915.1 Sedimenticola sp.
TCCGCAATATTCAACTACATGTACTACCGCCCCGGATGTCATCTGAAGCCGACGCCCTGGCTACCCGGGAGGACGACGACAGTAGGAGTCTATGCAATATAACTAATGTTGTCTTGTCATTTTCAGTGTAAATACATCATATTGTTGTAAATGGAAATTGTGTTTGTGTTAGACCTGCCAATAGGCTTAGTGTTTGTGCGAAGGTTCCCACTACCACAGTGACACTTATCAATTCCGACGTTACAGCTTCTTTCGTGAAATGATTGTTGTTCCAGAATGCAGCCGCCGTATATAACGTGACCCCCAAGATACACCGGCATACATGGATATACCTTGATCCACGTAGTTGTGTGACTGGGGCTTTAGGAAACAATACAATTCAAATTGCCTGGCCTCCTGTTCTTCGATAATATCCAGTGCCTGGGACAAAATTTCGTCCGAGTCATTTTTTTTTTATCTGCCATGTTGTGTAGAGAGTACATGTATTTTATGCTCAAACAAAAGAGTATGTGTGTAATTTATTCACATGCGACAAGTGGGATGACATGAAATGAGGAGACCAATATTAGTTTCCAGAGATGGAAAAAAGTTACGATCCACAAATAGTGTGATTCATTTATCGCATGTGCGCGAACAATGTGTCAATACAATAACAACATTTATGAGGGTGGGTCAATAAGTTGGGACACATGGTCTTAACATTGGAACCAACAGCATCAATGCGGATAATTAAGGCTACTAAACACCTCCTACGGGGTTTCCAAACTCCAAGATAAATACCTGGCTGGCGGATCTTGAACACAAAAATGTTTCAATTTTATTTCAAGCTCCAATCAATTCTTATCTAATATGACTACGTGCACCAGCAATTGGGAATTTTGTTCCGTAACCAAGAGCCTTCATTTCAAATTATCATAACTGGCAAATTTGAATATTGATTACAGCCAGCCAATCAAAATAGCTATGCAGGCCATTTACGAATCAATATGTCGCCGGTGAATTTGAAATTGCATAGGCTAGCGGCCATGTTTTTTTCTGCTTACTGAGCGCATAGCAGCCGCGCACTTGCAATGCACAGAAATACGATACGACTAAATACCGATAACAGACACTTTTCGCGAAAACAAGATTCGAAAACGAAAACAGGCTATAAAAGTAACATTTTAATAATAGCATGAAAGACAAATTTGTAAAGGAAAGTCCACTGTCTTTGTCTACTGACAGCGCACGGGAACAAACACGTGCGTTTTGCGTAGTTAAAAATGGATTTTAAACTAGCGTGGCCATGGCTTGTTTAACACTGTTGTTTATGGGAGAAATCTTGAAGCCATAGTAGATAAAAAAATGGCATATATATGCTGAGTGTATCAGTTACAATTTATGTAACCTCAAAACATGTCAGTACATTATATGACGTCAGTGTGACTTTATTCAGCCCTCCAATTGTTCATAAAAATAATTAATAAGAAGAATGCCGCAAAGAGTAGGTATCCCCTAGCGTTAATATCAATAGTGAGAAGTATGTGATCTTGACATTGGTGTTATATTGCCAAAAGTTGACATCGTTTGAATTATTATATCCCCTTTCGCTTTGCGAGAAGAAACAAACTATATTGCAATGGTTATTTGGTTTCTGAGAATTGGGCAATACCATGTAAGCTTATTCCTTGAGAAAAGGCGGGTTGTGGAAGAATGGCTAATTCGGTCTCTACCAAGAGTGCTATCACAAGTTCTGCTTCAGAACGCTTTGGAATCTTATACTAGTATCGGCGATGATTATGCTTTCAAAATAAGAAAACAATATTGAAAATCAGCTGACGACAGTTTTCTTTTCAAGTATTCTAATGAGTATTGCTACTAGAAGACAAATGACATTTTGTTTAAGTTTTAAGAAACAAACATTAATTGCAGATACAATTCACGTTTGTTTCTAAAAACTAAAGAAAACGTTTTTTTTCGATTTGTTATTTGTTTGTATTTGCTGAACAAACCCGATGTGTTTTATCCATGTGTTACTTACCAGGAATGTGGTAGCTACATAGCGACCAATTCTCTGTCAGTCCACAGGTGCTATTGCCTGTGTCACTGAGAAACGGCACTTCCACTTCAGTGGTATTCAACACGGAGCTCGCAACTGGACATGACCACGAATTTGCCTGTCGGTAGTAGTCGAAATACCTGCTAGACTGATTCGTTGTGAAATAACATCTAAACAAATGTAATTAAAATAGCTCACTGGCCAGTACCACGTCCAAAAACTAAATGGCCTGCATCTCACACTTGCCGGAACACTGGAAACCATTTTGTACCCATTTATTTCAAGCGTAGGCAAGTTCAATATTCTATAATAGTATAGCGCATGGGATCATTGTAACGAAATATATGATGTTTATATGGGTTGTTGCAGGCTGATAGTTGTGTCAATGTTTCACTTTTGTCGTATAATATTTACATAAATAAACATGTACAAGTAACATATGAAAACCAACATTTTTGCAATAACACCATCCAGTGTAAAACTGACCAAGTCTAGTAACCAGCCCATACATGTCAACGTGACTACATATAACACTGTATTTAATCGTATACGCACTACTGCACCTGGTGGATCTGGTATTAGAAAATGCAGATATATGGAAGAAGTAAACAAGGTGTAGCTAGGAACAGTTTATGTGGAAATAACCTATATTTCAGACAAAGTATGTGAAGGTTACCCTAACTGGATTAGGGTGGTTGGGTGGTGGGGATGGGATGGGAAGGCATCAATGGGAGTGAGATACTGCTTAAGTTGGTGGACCTGGGATTAGGAAATGCAGAAATATAGACAAAGCAAACAAGGGTAGCTGAAAAGTGTGACACACACGGACGGGCGACGGCGAACAGCTGCAAACATAATGCCCCCCTCCGACTTATCGTCCGTTATGGTGGCATAAATAAGGTTCAAATGTGCATTAGACTTTACCTTAAGGAATATAAAATGGCGGTCTATAACATCTGTGAATGGCGTCTTCCCCGTGTGAACAATGTCATTGCGCTCACATACGGTGACAGTCAGCTCGGTCATTGTCGGGAGTTTCCGGAGGTGGATTTCCGGCAGATCACCATCGGCTGTCCATGACCGAAGTTTACCGAGTTTGGCAATTTTCTCTGTTTCATTAAACCCTGTAATAAAATATTGAAAAATAACCGAGTGAAAAAACGCATTGCAAGATCGCTGAAAAGGGTGGGGTGTGTGAGTCGGCGTGTGCTGGGACGTATCTGATGATATTCAGACGTACCGGGGTCGTGTGTCTGACGGACAGAGACTGACAGACCGACGGACGGCTGTGAACAAAATATAACCTCTTGATATTTAGGAGATAACTGTACTGAATTTGCAGATTTGCCGCCATCAAATGGTGATTTGATGGTCGTTATTCAACATGTATTTGCGACCATCAAATCATCAATTGATGCCGGCAAATATTAAACTACAGAACAGGTATCTCCATTTAAATTCCATTCACGTCATCAAACGTGTAATTGATGCCATGACATTGTCGGCGTCATCTTGTCGGAATAGTTGTTACATACATAGTTGTATTATAATCTAAACTAACAGGCCTATTACGATATCAGGGAGACGGCTAGCAGGGAACAAAATGTGAAACTACATTTATGGCGAACACTATAATTTAATAGGTTTTGCGTTCTGACGAGAGTCTCCTGTCCCTATATAATATTCGTTTGACAGACTAACCGACATTCAAAAGTTGCAAGCGTTTACTGGCATACAGGCATGAATATTAGGTTTTGAGATAAATAATGATTAAAAATAAAATATCCTCAAATATCCGTATTTTCCGCGATTTTGGGGATGTGAAAAATGAAGTATATATATCACATTCTCCCTACATACAACTATACATGTAATAGGTAAGTATAGCCTTCAGACCACGTTAATTCAATGATTGCAACATGAATTTGAAATAAAGCTGATACAAATTTATGAAAGAAAGGTACAGATACCTAAAGGGCATCCATTGCCTGTTCCATAAATCGCATAGTTTCCATTGAGCCACGCCTCCGAAGTGTTGTTGTGATGGGCGCCAATCTTGTAACAGAAGTTTAGCTGGACCGTGTATTCGCCGTACGGTCCCAGGATGGGCAGCATACGGGCCTCGGCCAACGTCATTCTCTCCCTACCTACTGCATCATTGTCCGGCGGCGGATCAAAGATTGGCGACTCTGCAGTCAGGTTCAGGTACCCCGTTCTCCATCCTTGGACCCAGCTCTCTGGACATCCATG
>JBEVXV010000769.1:0-7497 GCA_040505915.1 Sedimenticola sp.
GTTTCTGTTTTGATGTCGGTTTGACACTGACATCATGGCCCATTTGAGGCCGTTTAGGGAGCGGGGCGAACCATTCCATTAGGTCTAGATTTGAAGCTTTCCTCGTGGTGGGTTGTGAAATATATCTCATCCAGCGGGGAAGCATCTAATCTAGACCTGACCCTGTATTCCACAGTGGTGATGGACGAAGAGCACCTGGCCCATGCGGTGCGGTATATTTCACACAATCCCGTTTGTGCAAAGCTCGTTCGGAGAGTACAGGATTGGCCGTGGTCGAGTGCCACTGCGCACCTATCAGGTAAAGACGACGAACTGGTGAAGGTTGCACCTGTTCTGGAGCGATATGGAGATTTTTCCGACTTCCTCGGTCAGGGTACGGACGATACTACGGCCTTCAATATGCTCCGCCGTTCAGAAACGACAGGCCGACCATTGGGTAGCGAAGAATGGATCGAAAAGCTTGAGAAACAGACAGATAGGATACTGAAACCGCAAAAACGTGGCCCCAAAAGGAATAGCAGGGATGATAATTAAGTGTATTTAGTAAACTGTCACCGTAATGCAAAGTCCGGTGATTTGGGTCGTTATGTTTCAATTTGCACTGGCTGCAAATTTAAATATTTTACGAATGGCTTAAAATCTTTGTCGGAAAAAAGTAATGGAATCTGATTGCTAATACAGAACGTAGCAATAATTATATTTGCTGTTTTTCGAATGGTGATTCCTTTTTTTCTTAAGGCACGGTAGTTATCTGCACATTTAATAACCATCGTGGAATTAAATATTTCGTACTGATCTAAGGTGGTTAATGTCTTCTTAGCTTTATTATAATCGTTGTCACTTCTGAATCCCTGGAGTATCTCCAGTAAAATTAAGTCTCCAATAGCAACAGTCCCATCTATAAGTGCAGCATCTAATATATTTGTTTCTATGCAATCTATTCCATTGAAGTAATCAATCCAAACACTTGTATCAACCAGTATCACTTTCCGCCTCTCATTTCATCTAAATCACCTTCCCAAGCAAGTTTGCCTCGAAGCTTTCGTATGGCCTGTTGCTTATTTTGCCTCACTAATAATTTTAGCCCAAGCTCTACTGCTTCCCTCTTTGTATGTAATCCGGTAGCCTTAAGAGCGTCTGACATTAATTTGTCATCAATTACTATGTTGGTTCGCATATTATGCCTCGTGTGTATTGTGCGCGTTCATATACACATATTAGCATGGTAAAAAAACATAACAAGGCAAATCAACTTGACTTGCTACTGTAGTGCTTAATTGTGAGTTGTGTGGCCTCAATAATGTTTACAGTGGCTTAATGCCGAAAGCAAGTTATTTACGACGTTAGCCCCTGAAAAAACGCGCGTGCAGTTGTACAATTGTCTGCATGAACATAACATCAGATACAAACATATTCTTGGCAGTCGCTTTAGATGCGCCAGAAAAAGGCCGTATCATCCAGCTTACATCAGAGCTGGATGCAGTCGCACCTGAAATCCTGCCGTATGAAATAGGTAATGCCTTATCTGCAATGATCAAGCGAAAGCAAATTACACATGACGAGGCTTTATCTGCACAAAGAACAGCAAGTCTAATTCCAGTGAGGCTAATTAGTATTGACATTCAGAAAGCACTAAAATTAGCAATTAAATTCAATATTTATGCATATGATGCATATTTTTTACAGTGCGCAAAAGCTATGTCCATTCCGTTAATTACACTTGATAAACGTATGAAGCAAGTCGCTGCAAAGCTCAGCATTGAAGTGTTGGAGTAAAGTCAAATGAAAGTATTTACATATTCTGAAGCCCGTCAAAATCTCTCCAATTTATTATTAATTGCCCAAAATGAAGAAATAGAAATCCGCAGAAAGGATGGTGCTGTTTTTTCATTAGTGGCCAAGAAAAGAAAAGTATCATCGCCTTTTGATGTTCCAGGAATAAAAACAAAGGCTACAACACAAAACATTTTAGATGCGATTAGAGATTCAAGAACGGGCTAATCGGGATAGGGAGCTACTCAAGTAGCCCCCTCCCACAGCACCAATGGCATTCACTTAAATACCATAAATACCAGGACACCCACCACTAAAACAACGGTAACCAGCAGCAGGGTAAGCATGGGCAAAATAGAGGCTCTGATGATCACTAAACACGGGGGGTTTTCCCGCCCGGCAGGTCATCGTTGATCCAGTAATCAATCGCGCGCTTTCCGAAACGCCATTGCTTACCAATTTTCTGACCAGGCAACTTGCCTTCCTGAGCAAGTTTATAAAGTGTGGATTTAGGAATCTTGAGGTAGCTCGACAGCTCCTCAATTGTCATGACCTCACCACCATCAATATTGGGCATCAGGTTACTCTCTCAGATATCTATTCTAATGGTAATTGGGTGTTTTTATCAGTATTTAACGATTATGCCTGTAACGGGTACTGAAATCGAACACTTTAGTAGCACCCTCGCAATACTCGACAACTGGATTGGCAATTTACCTGGATGCCGCAGTAAACGGTGGTGTACTTGGCTGTGATCATGACAACTTCAATTTTGAACTATGGCCTGCACTGAAACCACAAAAACTTCTGGCTTGAGCCAATATCAGCGGTCGATGGACGCTCAAGACGCATGTTAATGCACTATCGATGACTTAACGCAATTGACACACTGGCAACATAATATATATTGGCCTCACAGCTATTAAGCTTTGTACCAGGGTGGTACACCAACACATGGTTTAGCTTTATGGAGTGCTTGCGAGAGGCTTCTACCCGTGCTCGCTAACCGTGTAAATTTTAGATATCAGCTTGAGCACACAGTAAATTAATGAAGAGCGCACGTAGTTTTACCGTACGGCTTGCAACCCTGCTTCTCTTCTGGGTGCTACTCAACGGTTCGCTGTCATCTGATGTTCTCATCATTGGCTTGGTTGCCTCCCTTCTCATTACCACACTTTTCCGCAACAGCCTTGCGGTTTTTTCAGAAATCCGCGCCACACCACAGGCTTTTATGGCGGCACCGCGCTATCTCTTTTACTTTCTCAAAGCGTTGATAAAGTCGAACATCAGACTTGCCAAGATCGTTCTCTCTCCATCCCTACCGCTCAACCCCGGCATCGTCAAGGTACGGACACGGCTGAAGAGCAGAATGGGGCGTCTGTTGCTTGCCAACTCGATCACCCTCACCCCCGGCACGCTCACCGTTGAGCTATGTGGCGAATGGCTCTATGTCCACTGGGTGACAATGGAGTCAGATGATATCGATGCGGCAACTACCCATATCGTTGCAGGTTTCGAGCAGTATCTTGAGGTCATGTATGGTTGAAATCTCTATTTATATTGCTGCAACACTCGCCGGGGCCGCCCTCTTACTCGCACTCTACCGCTTCTTCAAAGGACCCACTGAGGCCGACCGGGTGGTGGCATTTGATGTTCTTACCATCATCTCAATCAGCGGCATCGTTTTGACCGCTCTGATACAGGGTCGCGGTATCTACCTCGATGTGGCGCTGGTCTATGGACTGCTCTCTTTTCTTGGAGTGATTGTGGTTGCCCGTTATCTTGAGCGGGGATTCTGATGGCTATGATCATCGATCTCCTCGGCGGACTTCTACTTATCAGTGGCACCGCATTCCTCTTCTTCGGTGGACTGGGATTGGTGCGCATGCCCGATCTATTCAATCGCATACAGGCAGGCACCAAGGCGACCACCCTGGGCACCCTGCTGACCCTTGCCGGTGTCGCTTGCCTACAACCGGAGTGGGCGCTGAAACTACTGCTGATAGCGCTCTTTATACTCTTCACCAACCCGATCTCTTCACAGGTACTGGCACGGGCGGGGCACCGTACCGGTGCGGCAAAATCGCCGCTAACCACCGTTGACAAGCTTGAAGAAGATCTTGGAGAGAGACCATGAGTGAGCTGATGAGCGCGATGACGCTGCTGTTTGCCATCGCCATAATTGTTGCCGCAGTGGTCGCCATACGCAGCAAGAGCCTACCCATTGCCATACTTTCGGCGGGGCTGGTCAGCCTGATTGCATCGCTCATCTTTCTGCTTCTTGCCGCACCCGATGTCGCGATGACCGAAGCAGCCATAGGCAGTGGCCTCACCACCTTCCTCTTCTTCTTTGTACTGAGCCGTATGCGTGGAGGGTTAGATGATTAAACATCTCATCGCCCTGATGCTCCTGGCTATCATTGCTGGCGTGTTCTTTGCCCTCTTTGTCAATTACACTCCCGACTCTGCGCTCAATCTCACTGCCAACTATTATGCTGAGAACAGTGCGGGTGACACCGGTGCAGCCAATATCGTCACCGCTATCATTGTGACCTATCGTGGTCTTGATACCCTTGGAGAGGTAACCGTGCTGTTCCTTGCCGCCGCCATTGTCGGGCTGGTGCTGGCACAGAGCAAAAAATCCGGCGAAGCGCGGCATAAACCTCTCCCTGCTGGAGAGCTACTGACCACCGGCAGTCATGTACTGGTACCGCTGATTCTGCTCCTCGGCATCTATGTTTTTGTTAACGGTCACCTTACACCGGGTGGAGGTTTTCAGGGTGGTGCCATCCTCGCCTCAGCCTCACTGCTGTTACTCCTTAGCGATCCGCTGAAACAGTTCAGCCATCGACTGATTGCTGCCATCGAATCCCTCTCAGGCCTCGCTTATGTGATGCTTGGCACCCTCGGTCTCTTTTTCGCCGGTGGCTTTCTCGATAACCGCATCCTACCCATAGGTGAGCTGGGCGAGCTTTTCTCGGCCGGAGCCATCCCCCTTATCTACTCGCTCATTGGTCTCAAGGTCGGCGCAGAGTTCTCCTCGATACTCTCCAACCTCTCTGAAACGGAAGAACTGTGATGGCCCAGTTGGCAATGGCAACCGGCTTCATTCTGGTTCTTATCGGTCTTTATGGTGCCCTGACCAACCGCAACCTGCTGCGTATGATTGTCGCCTTTAGCATTACCAACACCGGGGTCCATCTGGTTCTGGTAGCCGTGGGTTATATCGATGGCCGTACCGCCCCTATTCTGGATGCGGCGGTCCCGGCAGCCGAGGCCGCCAGCCGTATCATTGATCCCGTACCCCAGGCACTGGTGCTCACCGCTATCGTTATCGGTCTCGGTATGACGGCACTGATGCTCGCCTTTGCCTACAAGCTATACGAGAAGAAGCGGACGCTCGATATCGCGAAATTCACGGAGCTTAAATGGTAAGTGCCATTTTCATCATCCTGGCAGCCCTTACTGCAGCTCTCCTGCTGGGGCTTCTGAAAGAGCAGTGGCGCACCGCCGCCTACGGGATAACACTCGCCGCTCTCGCATTTATGACCTGGGTCTCGGCCAGTTGGGTCTGGGCTCTGGCTTGGAGTGGTACGGCTGCGGTGGAGATCTTTACCGCCGGTACCGCCCCCCCCTTTGCCATCAACCTGCATATGGGGCTTGCTGAAGCGGTATTGACCCTACTGGTCAACCTGATAGGCCTTCTCTCAACCCTCTACCTGAAGGAGGCTCTGTTCCAGTTGGGCCGCCGTGGGCTTGTGGTAATGCTTGTCGCCATCATGGCGCTCTCCGGCATCATCCTCACCCGTGATATTTTCAACCTCTTCGTCTTCTTTGAACTTGTTGTGATTTCAACGGGTGGATTGGTACTGCTGTCGGAAGATGTGCAGGCCAACAGCCGCGCACTCTCGGCCGGTTTCAAGTACCTCATCGTTTCACAGATCATTTCGGTCTTTTTTCTGATCGGTATTATCTTCGCCTATCACGCTACCGGCACACTCAACATCGACGGCATGGCCGGAGCATCTCTAGCGGCGGTGAAAGGTGGCTCACTGGCCTTCTTCCTTATCTTTATCGCTGTGATCACCGAGTTGAAACCCTTCCCGGCCAACGGCTGGGCTCTGGATATCTACGAGTCGGCACACCCTGCATTCTCGGCCATTTTTTCTGGTGCGTTAGCGGGTGCAGCCGCCCTCTATGCGGTAGACAAGCTGCTGCTTATCGGTGGCCCGGCCTGGTATCCCATCGCCAGCGCTATCGGTATTACCAGTTTTATTGCTGCCAACCTGTTGGCACTACCCCAAACCAACGACCGGCGGCTACTCGGTTACTCATCGGTGGGGCAGGTTGGTCTGATACTTACCGTTCTCGGCCAGCGCGAGATACTGGGTGACAGCTATCTATTGATTGCCGGTGGTATTCTGCTCTCCCATGCAGTGGCTAAAGCAGGGCTCTATTGGCTATCGGGCCTGATCGCCAAGCGTGAGCTCACCGCCTGGACCGCTCTGCGCAATCACCCGCTACTGATCTTCGCATTCATCAGTTTCATAGCGCTTTTGACCGGCCTGCCACCCTTCCCGGGTTTCTATGCCAAGTGGGAATATATCCATATCCTTGCCAGCGAAGGCCGCCTTACACTCCTCGCACTGATTCTTATCGGCGCTCTTATCGAGGCCGGTTATCTGTTTCGCTGGTTTGGCTATGTCATCAAACGGGAGAAGAGTGCAGACAGTCTCACCCCTGCACCCCATAAACTGCTGGTAGTATTCACCACCGTCCTTGCCGCTTGGTCACTCGGTTACCTATGGGGTGAACTCTCCGGCTACAGCAACCTACTCCACTCCCTGCCACTGCTCTTTGCCTTGAGCTTTCTGCTGCTGGAGTGGCTACCCGCACGGGTAAAAAACAGCCTCGCCATTGCCGGCATGCTGACCTATTTCATCATCAGCTATCCCGCCTACGATCCACTGCAGTTGATCTTCGCCGCCATCATCCTTGTTGGTGGGGCAGTGATCTTTTTGGCAAGTTTCAACAACCGGGGCCGCAGGGTCGGCTTCTATCCGGCAGCGATGCTGATGTACGCCGGGCTCTCAATGCTTATCGTCGCCGAGGACTCTTTCAACTTCTTTGCCGCCTGGGAATCACTCACCGTCGGTTCCTACTTTCTTATCCTGCGCGGCAAGCGCTCCGAGCCCCATGCGCTCTCCTATATCATCTTCTCCCTCGGTGGCGCCTTCCTTATTCTCGCCGGGTTCGCCCTCGCCGCTCAGGGAGCAACACCTTTCCAGATCGCATCACTTGCTCAGGTTGCAGAACCACTGGCCCCCTGGGTCTTTCTACTGCTCGCTATCGGCTTTATGACCAAGACTGCCGCTATCGGCCTACACGTCTGGTTGCCCGGCGCTCACGCCGAGGCCGAGACCGATGTCTCCCCCATGGTTTCAGGAATTCTGCTCAAGGCGGGCCTCTTCGGTCTGATGACACTTCTGCTCACCATGGGCAAACAGCAGCTCTACGGTGTCGAACTGACTCATCTCCTGCTCTGGATCGGTGCTATTTCAGCACTGCTGGGAAACTTGATGGCGATCTTCGAAGAGGATGCCAAGCGACTGCTCGCCTACTCATCCATCGGTCAGATGGGCTACGCTCTGTTTGGCCTCGCCTTGATGAACCATCTTGGCTGGTTAATGGCGCTGATGTTCGTTATCAACCACTACATCTACA
>JBEVXV010000770.1:0-263 GCA_040505915.1 Sedimenticola sp.
CCCCGGGGTAAACTCGAGTAAACCCCCCCCCCCGCTCAATTTTTATCAGCCATTAAAGCCCCGGTAATGGCCCCGCCGTTAGGGGCAGCATGGAATGAATCGAATAGAAATAAATCATATTTTCAACTTAAAATATTTGAAATCAGTTTCACGATACCCTTTCCAGAGCATTCATTTTAAAGTGTGAAATCGTGGCCTAGGTGTCGGGAAATCGCTTCTACGGCGATCTGGCATTTAAACCCCCCCCCCCCCCCCCCCCCCCC
>JBEVXV010000770.1:273-5035 GCA_040505915.1 Sedimenticola sp.
CCCGGGGGGGGGGGGGGGGGGGGATTAACATTGACTGATGCATAACACAGCGATAGCCCTGTGGTCTAAGATGCTATGCTAGCAAGATGGACTCTTTTTCCTGGCAATTCTGTATCCGCCCCTGACGTGGCAGCTTCGTGTATTCACACAACATCACAGCTGCATGTATGTTCATGGCATCGGCCTGGCCTGTGCACGTTTTGTGCGATCGTCAGTTGCTGCAAAATCATGCGTTAATTCGCGACCATGGGTCAGAATCACGTTAAGTGCATGGGGTTAACCCTTTCAACCCTATGTATCGGTCATAGATTCTCCCATTGTCACATTCCGACCAATCATGTTACCATAAAAGCAAATTCCGATTAGTCCATTCATACAGCGTGGGATTTTGCTTCCTTAAATATGGAAGAATACTAGTAAATAGTGCAGATCCTGATGAGACGGCTCGTATGAGCCGGCTCATCTGGATCTTCACTGTTTGCAAACCATGGCCTCTAAAGCGGCCGCTAGGGTTGATAGGGCTAAAGTTTGACGGAAAATTATCTTTTGACTAGAAACTTTACATGTGCTAAGGTACCTTATGTAATGGCTTGTCCTATACCAGCCTGCATATGTACTGGACCGCAGAGGAAGCTTTGCAGCACGTAAATGCTACTATGGTTCGCGAATCAATTCTATTAGAAACATAAATCATAATGTTTTAAAAGTTGAATCTCATTAGCAACTGCCATAAAATATTCAACCCATCCTTTAAAAGAGACTTTGTAAAAGTGGAAAACAAAAACATAACCACTAAAAAAAAAAAATCAAATTTGCCAAATTTGCGTAAGGAAGATGATTTCGATGAGTGGAAATAAAATGCCCTATTTCGCTCTGCTTCTGTTAGCCTAGCCATATTGACAAAATGTGTTATTGCATTTTACAATTCTGTTTATCGACTTTCAACTGCTAGCGTTGTTCATTCAAAATAAGTCGGTCATGTCGCTGCACGTGCTTCAGGTGTACATTTAACCTATACATGAATGCACTGAACCCAATCCATCTAATCAGTTTTCCTTTAGGATAATCAATATCATCTAGGATAGGCGGCAATTTGTGCAAAATATATCCGCCATATCTTTTTTAAATGGAAACGTTATAGCCGTTTTATAACTGTAGGTTTCTTTTGCGGTTCGGTATACATATCTATGCTGGTCCGAAATAGGGAATGAGCCATCTTTCTTACGGGTGCCATATATTTACAAATTATCCAGTGTGACTGGTCGTCGTTTGTGACACGAGCTAGGCGTGCAAATCACTGGCTATAACGGATTGGACATTTCAGTTTGGAAACAACTCATATCTTATACCTGTGGCGTGATGCCACGGGCAGTAATGTACAATGATCGCTCAATACTTGAGTTCAACCATAGCTCGTAAGTCGCGAGGTAACGGAAGGAAAATGTATCGGTACATAATTATCATAATCGTATACTTGTAACCAAACTGCCATTCATTTCTCTGCATACTACGGTCAAGTATAATTCATAGCAAGGTCACTACACTTGGTCATTTCAAATGTTAACCCTTATCGTGCCTAGCTTGGCGGTGGCGGTGGTAATATTCGGTCACAATGTGTATTCAGGTATGCTGCATTGTTGCGCACGTGACCCACGTCGCAATGATCAGGGATACTGAATTTCAAGGTCATTAAACACGTTAGGTCGACACTAAGGTTTTGGACAATATTTTGTCATAATATATAACTACACATGCCACGTTATGGCACACATGACCATGACTACATCGCGATGGTCAGACAACCGCACTAGCAAAGGTTCGCACTGATACTAATAAATAACTCCCACCCTTAGATATAATGCCGCCCAGACGTTACCCGTTGCGGAACGTACAGCCGCGAGGTGACGTAGGCCCGGTGCGACGTGGCCGCCAGAGAAACCGTGGACGGCACCCTGCCCAAGCACCACCGCCACCCGCCGTCCAAGCGGCGCCGCCCGTCCTAGCGCCGCCGCCCGTCCAAGCACCGCCGCCCGTCCAGGTGCCACCGCCAGGCATGGTACACCCACCCGTCCAGGCACCGCCGCCCGGCATGGAGCACCCACTCGGCCAGGCACCGCCGCCCGGCATGGAGCACCCACTCGGCCAGGCACCGCCGCCCGGCATGGAACACTCGCTCGTCCGGGCACCGCCGCCCGGTATGGAACACCCGCCCGTCCAGGCACCGCCGCCCGGCATGGCACCCCCACTCGCCACGGCACCACTCGTCGTCCAGGCACCACTACCAGTCCAGGCGCCACCGCCCGTTGTTGCACCGCTATCCGCACGGGGACCACCGGCCGCCAATGCACCAGTGATCAGCGACACTGTTCAGCCGAGTACGGGTAAGGACAATCAACTGTTTATGGAATTCCCTGAACAGCCACCAAAAATATGTCTCGATGATGAGAGCATTGCGTCCCATATTTCCATTAATGTTAAAAACAAGGTATGGAACAATGAATATATAAATCTAGCCACCTTGTTAAAAGGCTCACTTGACGAGCCGTCCAATTGCAACATGATAGTGGTGAATGAAAATGGTGTCCTCTCAAGTAAACCAATAACACCGACCTGTAAAATATGGTCGATCGAACAGTGGTCCGACGCATTCCTCGTTTTTATAGAATTATACTGCCAGAAATACCCCGGGAAACTTGCAGAACTACTTTCATATTTTTCGACGATAAGGAGCTCGGCAAAGTCCCATGCCCAGTGGCAGCTATATGATGAACAATTTAGAATGCGCCGGTCCACAAGTTTACAACGCTGGGACCAACTAAACCCAAATCTTTGGCTAAAAATAATGACCTCACCATCAGCGGAAACCCGTACAGTCAGCTCTGGCTCGAAACCATCAACTGCCACACATACAGATAGTATTGCACCGCAAGTGCCAATCTGCTTATCGTACAATAAGGGTACTTGCGCGTTCACGACTTGCAAATTCCGGCACGTCTGTGACATTTGTACAGGCCCGCATATGCGTGAGACATGTCCTCAGGGGTTTCGCACCCCGATCCGATCGGCCCCTTATCGCGCCAGAGGCAATTACCGCGGTACCAGCGGCCATCCCAACCCAAACGTCACCAGGCTTGCATAATAACTTAGCTAAAACGCCCATTAATGTCGCGAAGTTAGCCACCGAATTGTCCTCTTACCCCGATGAATCTACTGCAAATGAATTAATGGCAGGTTTTACACACGGTTTTGAACTTCATTATGATGGCCCACGAGTCGCAATGGAGGCTAAGAATTTAAAATCTGCGATTGAAAATCCTACGATCGTAACTGACAAACTCACAAAAGAGGTAAATTTAGGTCGAATGGCTGGCCCCTTTTCTACCCCGCCACTGGAAAATTTCAGAGTTAGCCCTGTAGGTTTAGTCAGTAAGAAGTCTGGAAATGAGTATAGGCTTATCCATCATTTATCTCACCCAGAAAATCAATCCGTTAATGATTATATTGACCCCACATTGTGTTCTGTAAATTACACGCACTTTGATGAAGCGGTAGAAATGGTCCAGCAGCTTGGAAAAAATGCAGATTTGGCCAAACTCGATATTAGTTCTGCGTTCAAATTACTACCAATATCGCCAGCTGATTTCGAGCTGCTAGGAATAAAACACGACGGGTTTTATTACTACGATAAAACTCTCCCTTTCGGTGTTTCAATCGCATGCGCCACATTCGAAAAAAATTCTACCTTTCTAGAATGGGCTGGGCGCAAACATTCGGAATCGGATAATATCAGACACTATTTAGACGATTTTTTGATCGGGGGTAAAGCAGGCACAACCGAGTGTAAACATGTCATGGACACATTTATTGGTGTATGCGATCACCTATCCGTCCCTCTGGCCACGGAGAAAACGGAAGGTCCTACAACGCGACTCTGTTTTTTGGGCCTTGATATAGATTCGGCGGAGATGTATGTTCAAATACCACACAACAAGCTACTCGAACTCCGTGAAAAAGTTAAGTACATATTAAGTCGGGGAAAAAGCCACACTGAAAGAAATGCAATCACTACTCGGAAGTCTTGCGTTTGCATGCAGAGCAATAAAACCGGGCAGGGCATTTAATCGCCGGCTCATAAACTCGACAATTGGTCTAAAACACAAGCATCACAAAGTGCGTGTTAACTCCGGTATGAGAGACGATTTACGCATGTGGCTTACATTTCTTGATAGTCACAATGGGGTAACGTTCTTTAGCGATTACTTGTGGGTGGATAACAGCGATTTAGAATTGTATTCAGATAGCGCAGCGGGTGTAGGTATGGGATTCGGTGTGTACTTCGGTGGGCATTGGGCATATGGGGTATGGCCACGACAGTGGTTCGAAATAGGCGTAACCAACGACATCACGATTCTTGAATTGTTTCCAATCATTGTGGCTACATTCATTTGGTCGCGTTCTTTGAGCAACAAGAAGATTTGCTTTAGGTCTGATAATCTAGCCGTTTGCCACATTATCAATACATCAACAAGCAAATCGGGACGGGTTATGTCACTAATACGCGTGTTTGTATTGCAATGCCTCAAACACAACATATTGTTCAAAGCAAAACACATTGGTGGTAGCAAGAATGATGTTTGCGATAGCATATCCCGAATGAATTTTCAGAAATTCCGCAGACTTGCACCAACCGCCGACCAACTCCCACAGCCTGTTCCAGCGCATCTCTGGGCCATCTTCAAATGAATGTGAACACACTTCTCGA
>JBEVXV010000771.1:0-4406 GCA_040505915.1 Sedimenticola sp.
TTCCATTTGACTTTGTACAGTTTACGTCCCCGATATTTGGAATATTTTATTAGTCGGTCAACGATACCCCATTCATCCGGTTGTTTTGACGGTCCATTTGACGGCACTGGATTCGGATCACTGAATGCGTGGGAAGGCCCCATCACACACTCAGGATTCGGTTCAGTTGACGTTCCCGGTTTTGGATCACTGAATGCGTGGGAAGGCCCCATCACACACTCAGGATTCGGTTCAGTCGACGGTCCTTGTTTTGGATCACTGAATGCGTGGGAAGGCCCCATCACACACTCAGGATTCAGTTCAGTTGACGGTCCCGGTTTTGGATCACTGAATGCGTGGGAAGGCCCCATCACACACTCAGGATTCGGTTCAGTTGACAGTCCTTGTTTTGGATCACTGAATGCGTGGGAAGGCCCCGTCACACACTCAGGATTCGGTTCAGTTGACGGTCCCGGATTTGGATCACTGTTCTGGTTACGCGATAATTCCAACCTTGGTGGGGGCAAGCCCTCGTCTCGTAATTCCGAGTCATGATATGGTTTCAGCCGGTTAGCATTTATAAGGGTAGGTCGCTGTTTGTGTGTTGCATAATTTCTCAACATGTAGGTGTGATTAGGACCAATGTCACTTATGTAAAATGGGCCTGTCCATTTTGGTTGTAACTTGGCAGACTTCCCCACCGGAACTTTCGGGTTATGTAGCCATACGCGTTGGCCTAACATAAAGTTTGGTTCTACTGCTCTTCTGTCATATTGTTTCTTGTAACGTTCCTGACTGAGCTTCACATTGTCCTGAGCAACTTTGTTCATTACGTTCAGTTGAGTTTGTAGCTTCTGGAAATATTTTGCAGCAGTTTGTGAAACTTTCTGTTTCTTACTAGGCTCATCCAGCACATTGTCAATTGGCGCGTGCATTTGCTGACCAAACACAAGCTCAAATGGCGAATACCCTGTGGAGTTTGTACTCTCGGTCCGACGAAACGCCATCAAGATGCCCGGTAATAGATCCGCCCAGTTCTTTTGATCTACATCTATGTATGTTCGGATTGATTGCGCCAATGATCGATTCACACGTTCACAAGTAGAGTTTGTCTGTGGATGGTATGCCGAAGTATGAGAACGCTTTATGTCCATTTTCCTACACAGTTCCGACACAATACTCGACATGAAGTTACTACCTCTGTCACTGACGAGCCGCATAGGACTTCCGTACCTACATATAATATCCTTGTACAGAACGTTCGCGACTTCCGTAGCCTCCTGCGATTTTAAAGGGAATCCTTCCACAAAGCGTGTAAAACTGTCTACACAGAGAAGAATATATTTCTCGTCCTTGTCCGTCTTTGTTAATGGTCCTAGAATATCCATGTGCCACCGTTCAAACTTTGACACTGACGGCATACAATGTAGTGGCGCCCTCGTAGGATGGGTAGGTTGCTTAGCTTTTTGACAAGGTGCACACGTTTGACAGTATGTTTTGATCTGACTGTACATTCTCGGCCAGTAGAAAGACGATGAGACAATAGCATATGTCCGATCAAACCCTTGATGTCCCCCTCCCGTCACTGAATCATGGCTAAATTTCATAACTTCTGCCCTCAAACTTGTAGGAATTGCTAACTGTCTCTTAATTCTAATGTCTTTGGGAATTTTCCTGGCACGCTGATCCCACAAATGATATAATAATCCATCCATCATTACATATTGTTCACTTTCAGCAACAATTTTCACTGCTGCTGGCTGGTTATTCACAGGTAAGTGTCCAGACTCTAGATAAGACTTAATGGGGTTCAATTCTGGGCATTCAGTCTGCAGTTTCTTCAAGTCATACTGACCAGTGCCAATAAAAGCTATTAATTTCTCATTAACTTCGGTCTGCTGGTCAGTGGTGTAAACAGTCTCCTGATCTGTGGAATTTGTGTTGACCTCTGGATGTAAACAAGGGGTCGTTTCAAAATTATATTCCAAGTGTAAAATCACATAATCCGTTTTGTCCTCACACTGAAACAAAGCATTTAGTCCTAGATCTAATTCACAGTCATCCGAATCTTGGCTAGTGTCACTTGTATTCTCATAAGTCCTCCTGGACAAGGAATCTGCATTTTGGTGGGCAGACCCCGGTTTAAACTGCACTTCATACTGAAATCCCTGTAGCAGCATACTCCAACGGCCCAAACGTCCTGACGTGTTCTTAATGTCATGTAGGTATTTCAAAGCGCCATGGTCTGTGACGACTATAAATTTCTGATGTTCGAAGTAATGTCTATAATGACGTACACCTTCAACTAAAGCGAGGCACTCGCGTTCCGAAATCGACCACTTGGCTTCCAATGGTCGCAAAGCTCTTCCACCGTACGCGACTGGGTGCTCCCTGTTTTCATGGTCTTTCTGGCTGAGAATGTATGAAATCGCACTGCCCGAAGCATCGCATGATAGAATGAATTGCTTTCGCATATCCGGATAAATTAGAATTGGCGTTGTCACAAGGCAAGTTTTGAGTCTTTGGAAGGCATTTTCACACTCTTCTGACCACTGGAATTTTACATCCTTTTGCAATAACGTGTTCATTGGTTTTGCAATGTCACTGTAGCCTTTCACAAAACGACGATAGTAGTTTGTTAATCCAAGATATGATTTTAACTCGTGAACATTTTTCGGGCGCGGAAAGTCGGTGACAGCTCGAACTTTATCCGCGTCGACTTTTACACCATCTTTGTTGATAACGTGTCCGAGGTACTTCACTTCATGAGCGGCAAACCGACATTTAGATGGCTTTAACTTTATGTTTGCCATCCGTAACCTATCAAACACATCTCGTAAGTGTTGCAAATGTGCGGAAAAGTTTTTACTGTATACTAGAATGTCATCAATGTAGCAGAGGGCATTCTTCCAAGCGATCCCGCGTAGCAAGGACGTCATAACCATTTGATACGCCATCGCAGAATTCATTAATCCGAACGGCAACTTTTTAAACTGATAATTTCCGGCATGTGATGTGAAAGCTGACTTGTGCTTTGTCTCTTCGTCGAGGCCAATTTGCCAGAAACCTGTCGCGCAGTCGAGTACGGAAAAATAAGTTGGGGCCTCATCACCGACAGAGTCAATAATTTCCTGTAGTGTGGGTATTGGAAAAATCTCTGGACGTACCAACTTGTTCAGTTTACGATAATCGACACAAAAGCGAAATTCACCTGATTTTTTCTTTACCAGCACAACTGGACTTTGCCATTCAGAATTTGACGGTTCAATAATGTCATTTGCTAACATTTCATCAATTTGCTTTTCAATTTCGGCCTTTTGCAGTGGATTAGTTCTATAGAATCTTTGTCTTACCGGTGAACATCCAGGGATCGTTTCAATTCGATGCTGGTAGAAATTCGTGCAGCCGAGCTCCGACAAATCTTTTGCAAACACGTCCCTGTTTTGTCCTATGAATGCCATGAATTGTACTTTTTCATCTTCAGTTAAATCCGAGTCACTGAGGTCAAACCCCAGTTCAGTAGCAAGTTTTATATATTCCTCACGCTGTAAGTCATTTGTTTCACAAGCCTTTACATGTTCCGCTTTATCGGTGCATTCAGTCACTGGTGTGTCCACGTTTATAATATCCATATCATCTAATGTTTGCACTGTCGCTAAAACTTTTCCCGGCCTTATTTCAATATCTTTGTTGGTTGGATTCATAACCTTGTACGTTCCGTAACCCTTGGATGGATAATTCACTGTTCGTGCCCCAAATAGCATTGTAGATGAGGGTAAATGTGACACTGGTTCTAGCAATACAGTTTCCTTGGGACAGTTCTTAATTTTCACAGGTACATCACATTCTGATTGAGCAGGAACAACAACTCTGGCAACAGTTCTAGCTAGTCCAATATTGGCACTTCCTGTCTCAAGGGAGCAAACTGTAATTCCATCAAAGATTGAAATTGTTTTAGCTGATAAGTCTATAGTGGCTTTCTTCTCTTCCAGAAAATCCATTCCCAGTATCAGTTCGCAGTGTAGGTTTTGGAAGACGTGAAATTTGTGTACTAAGTGTAAGCGGTTGATCACGAGTTCTAATGTCACTGAACCTACTGGCTTTTGGTTGTGTCCACTTACTCCTATAATAAATGGAATATCTGCAGTGTCTAAAGGTATATTTCCACAGATTTCGTTCAGCTTCTTCACAGCTATACATGAAATTGAGGCACCAGTGTCCACTAAAGCATTTACTTTCTTCTGATTGATTTTCAACGGCAACATATTCTTATGCATTGTGGAAGTTTCAGTTAAATTTGCATTTGGATCGTCCTGTCCCTTCACTTTGTCATTTGGCGGGACTTCTGGATGCTGTCATGCATCTGCAGTCCTTGGCACGGCTCTGCAAACTGAGGCAAAATGGTCCATTTTACCACAATTTCTGCA
>JBEVXV010000772.1:0-2721 GCA_040505915.1 Sedimenticola sp.
GAAGTGTGTGAAGTCCGGCTCACACTCCAACATCAATAGTGGAGCTAGCCACCCTATGTAGCTACAGACCCGTCCCGCAGTCCCGACCCCAATCCAGTCAACAATGATATCAATCATAATTAATTAGTAAACAAAACTGTCCAATAGTATAAAACAGTTATCGGTATTTTTGTCTCGCCCATTTGCGGATAGCGCAATATAATATAATCGCCACTTTGGCGTACGTGCGTCCGTTAGTCAGCATGTGGGTCCGCATTACGTTGAAGCTTTTTAAAACAAATGCCTCAGTGGGTACGACATGCTGGCAGAGGCCTTCTTGTCATGTTCTCGGGATGTAATACTAGATTTCTAATCCTGAAATGTCAGTGACAGTAATATAATTTCTGTCATTTCAGGTTTCTCCAAATCCAAAGAGAAAACAGTACTCGCCATCTCGTCTGACAAACGCTTTCCTAGACGTGAAGGAGTGATCGGCAAAATCAATCCTGAAAATGTGGCATATGGCAAGGGCCCTGTATTGGACCTAGAAGAAGAGGCCCGTCTTGTCCAACACGTCCAACAGATTGCTGCCATCGGTTTCGGCTACACGATGGCTGAAGTTATTCACCTTGCTTCGGAGCATGCCGTTCTCTTGGAGAAACGTGACGAAGAAAATCCATTCACACAGAGGTGGTTTTATGGATTCATAAGTCGTTGGCCAGAGCTCAAAGTCCACAGACCGAAATTGTTATCGGAGCTTAGGGCCAAAGCTGTTTCGTCCTAGAGCATTGCGAAATATTTCCAGGAACTAGGACGAATATTGACAAATACAATCTGAAAGACAAACCACAGAATATCTACAATGTGGACGAAAAAGGCGTGCAACAGACCTTCACTCCTACGCATGTGGTAGCCGCTGCCACGCATACGCCCTCCGTTGTGACATCCGAACGATCTGCCACTACGACCATCCTGGGATGCGGGAATGCGTTAGGATATCAGATTCCTCCCTTCTTTGTATTCGCCGGAGCTAGGATGAGGACTGAACTGATGGAGGGTGCATCTGTTGGTGCCCAGGGAACCGTGTCCAAGTCCGGCTGGTCGAACTCTAGTGTATTCATGGACTACATTCAAAATCACTTTGTTCGGTATGCAAAGGCAGATCCAGAGGAGCCTATTCTCCTACTATATGACGGCCATAGGTCTCACATTTCGCCATTTCTCGTGGACTGGGCAAAGGAAAACAATATCATATTGTTTGTGCTCCCCCCGCATACCTCCCATATACTACAGCCAATGGATGTCGGCTGCTTTGGTGCGTTTGCCAAAATTTACAGCGACGAATGCCAACGATTCCAGAGGAGTAACGGTACTGTGGTCAACAGGTACAACGTATGTGCGATCTCATCAAAGGCATACACAAAGGCTCTCTCACCAGTAAACTTACAGGCAGCCTTCCGTAAGTCCGGGGTGTATCCGTTTAACCCATCCGCCATAGATGCAACAACCTTTGAATCTGAGAGCGTGAGAGTGCAGTTCATACGAGAGCAGGTCGCAGAGTGTGCATTAGTGGAACCCGAGTCCGCACAACTGCCCGTGGATGCCATCGCAAGCGTATCACCAGCACCAGCGCAACTAGAAACATCTGAGCAACTCCAACCCACAGAACTGCAAGATGTGCAAGATACCCATACCGTACCAGTTCCCGAAATTCAGCCACAAAACGCACCGATGTCCAATATTTCACAGTCAGATACTAGCACCACGACGGCAATTACTACCTTTTTCAAACGGAAACGACCTATTTTCACACCACCATTGATCAAACATCGCCGATCTGTCAGTACAGTTGTGGCTGGAAAGGCTATAACAGAAACGAATGTGTGCAACCAATTGAAGGAATATTATTCACAATCTCAAACCCAGAACAAGAAAAAAAAGTTTCAGCCACCAGTTAAAACACCAAACAACAGCCAAAATATGTCGAACATTCGAGAATGTCACACAGCTGACCAATCTCAAGCACCAACTACATCAAAAACTCAGGCGCCGAAAGTCACTAAGAAAGTCAACAAGAACGTCGTCACACTTTCAGACTCAGACTTGGAGTCGATACCAGACACAGACGTGTGTTGTGTATGTGGGAAGTTCTCGCCCGACGCTATCCGGAATCTTCCATACGTGGAGTTTATGTCCTGGGCCGAATGTGACTTTTCTAGTTGTACACACTGGGTGCACCTGAAATACTGTTGCCCCGTGAGATCTCTCCGTAGACATGACCAGTTCTTCTGTCCCTGCCATGGGCTGTCATGGAGGGGCTGTGAGGAATAAATGATGGGCCATCAAATATTGTAAATAGTGAATATACGTTAAAAAAAAGTATAGTTAATTACTTTGTTTACATTAACTGTGTTATTTAAAATGTGTTAGTGTTAACATTTTATGCTTTGCTAAAAAAAAGTAAAAAAAAAATCGGCCCAGGACATACTTCCGTCCATTATAATGAATACACGCTACGACGGGCACAGTCTGGATTTACATCCGGGTTTCACCATGTTTACAAATGGCGGTCTGACAGCACAAAATGCGGATCGGTGGAACTTCTGAATCGTTACAGCGATACATGTAAGTGCAATTTATATTATATATATCATATAATGTTCGATAATGCAGCATTGTTTCAGCGCTTGGTCGATCGCGGCTTATATCCACGCTAGTAGGGCGCAGGACTGTATAAAACCC
>JBEVXV010000773.1:0-4236 GCA_040505915.1 Sedimenticola sp.
TTTTTGTTTTACTTATATTTTTCCTTGCTGTTTTTGTGGCAAGGCCCCAAAGGGGATACAATGCAGTCGTGGACGACTGTCGTTCTAGTTATATAACGAACTACACTCCATTCCATCTAAAATATTTACACTCGACCGCATTTCCCCATCTCTTCAATAGGCGACGTACTGCGTTCATCAGCTCATGAACATCAGTGTACGACAGAACGTGACGTTAATGGCAGCGTTATTACGTCATTCGCAACGTTATCATGAAAACCGTGACTGAAAAAACGGTGTATACGCTCTGATATGCACCGGTTATTTTCAACGAAAAGTAGCAAATGGACGATTGGGAGCGCAGCAATTTATTGGCTATATAATAATATTTATTATGGCTTATGCGACCAGTGCATCCGCGCAGTCTGATCAGGGTCTGCACTGTTCGACATTCAGTCAGTGAAACATCTAGCAGACAGTTTAGATCCTTTTCAACAAACTAAATAATAGGGGTGTCCGAAACAACAGAGTGTCCGAATAAATATGGTAATTTCGTTTTCATTTTCAGGAAACGTCGCAGGACAGAGCCCCAGCGACAGGCGTACAACAAAGGGAAATATCGTCTTCTGCCACCATGTCCAGTTACATGCAGGAAAGCCTGTCACAAGATGTTTACCCAGGATCATCGAGAAATTATTAATGATAACTATTGGTGTCTGTCGTTTGGAGAGAGACGCATATGGTTGGATGGTCATATACTAATCAAACCTGTCATCGCACGAGCCCAAGCTGCCCTTGATCATATGAGATCGCATACACTTATATACCACTTGACCAAAGAAGATGGTTCAAAGATTACTGTCTGTAAGAAAATGTTTTTACATACACTCGGACTGAAAACTGATGGAACTGTTACAGAATTCGTAAAATCCAAATTAGGAAATACATCTTCACTAACTGAAACAAGCGACAAACGTGGAAAAGCTGAGCCAAGAAATAAATCAGATTGGGAAAAGATCCGTGCCCATATCAGTGGATACCACCCACAAGTAAGCCATTACACTCGTGAACGTACTCCCAACAGAAGATATTTAGACTCAAACTTGTCCATTGCTGATATGTGGAGAGACTATAACGAGAAGAATCTTAATGTTTGTTATTCTGTTTATAGAAGAGTGTTCGAACAAGAAAACATAGGGTTTGGCAAGCCATCACAAGACGAGTGTGATGTTTGCGTTATAAACAATGCTCATGTTGCCGCTCACAATGATGACGACGACAAATCGGCTTGTGAAACTTGTCGTAAGTTTGAACAGCATCTGTCATCCGCAGAAAATGCGAGACATGCATACAAAGATGATAATTCTGCAGAATTTCCAGACAACACCGTGGTCTTTGCTGCAGACATGCAGCGCGTGTTACTCTTGCCAAAAATGACTACTAAGGAACATCTGTTTGTCAGCCGATTAGTTGTGTTCAATGAGACATTTGCGTCCCTTACTGGATCTGAAGATTACGTTATTCTCTGGCATGAGGGAATAGCGGGTAGGTTGGGGATAAATGTGGCCTCGGCATACATTAAGTGTATCAATCTTTCAGCAAAGGAAAATGTTATAATTTGGGCGGATAACTGTACTGGACAAAATAAGAACTGGGCATTATTTACCGCATTTGTCATGTGTGTAAATCAGGAATGGGGGCCAAGGAAAATCACGATGAAGTTCTTCGAGAGGGGACACACCTTCATGCGAGCAGATAATATACACGGCACAATCGGTAATAAAATGAAGAAGATGCCAGAAATTTGTACATTTCAAGACTTTGTTGATCTTTGTGACCGTGCTGGCAAGAACATCAAACCGGTTGTTATGCACCCTGCTGATTTCTATCTGTTACAGGATGGTCATAGGACCCGCCAAAGCAAGAATGTGGACTTGCCACTTATTAGTAGTTTATGCCAGGTTGAATTTAGAAAAGGACGCCGAACCCTTTTTTACAAGACAAAGCATGTAGATGAGGACTTCATAGAAGTAGAATTTTTGAAACCGAAGTTTGACATCCATTCATTTCCAGGAGCAATGTCTGAACCAAGGGGCATCCCAGCAACTAAAAGAGAAAAACTCCTGAAACTAACTAACTGCTTCCCACCAGCAAAGAAGAAGTTCTGGCTAGACATGCCCATTAATAATGAAAACCGGGACCTCGTTGAAGCCTTTGATTGAATATATACTTAACAAAAAAAGAAACGCAACAGTTTTCAAATGCCCGTATTTTAAGTTTTATACATTGACATTTATTGTTTGAGTTCGTTTTGTAATGGGCTGACCCACTGGATTAATTTGGCTCCATAGAAAACCCTGTGCGCCGTTTATAACGGGACAGAGGTAACAGAACATGTAAAGCAGGTTTATCGGTGTTATTAGTCATTATGTTTCATTTGCACGGTAAATTATTGATTGCTTCGAATAATTTACCTGTCCGTAATCAAGTTTCAATGATGTTTTTCTGATTATGGGCAAGTACCTTATTCGAAGCAATCAAGAGTTACCCGTACAAAAGAAACATGTTGACTAATAACACTGATTTGAAAACTGTTGGGTTTCTATTTTTGTTAAGTATACACTGGTTATTTCCCATTTTGTCGATAGGCAGGAGGGATAAATATGTATGGTACATTTGAGATAACACTTTCAACACCAAAGACCATAATTCTGGGCCCGTGATTATAAAACATTCTGAGCATGCACTGGATATCTGAACTCAAAATCAAACACTTTGATTGGCCGAGCCCGAGCACAGCTCAGGCTCAACCAATCAAGCTGCCTAATGTTGAGCAACGAGTACATGCTCAGAAAGTTTTATAATCACGGGATCTGGAATATATTTGCGAATATCCTGTAAAGGTTTGGTCTCTTTCGCGTAGACTGTGACCGGACGTAAAACACCATTCAAATCAAATAATTGTATCCCCCGGACGATAGTCGGGGGATACTATGGATTTGATGTCGTCACGCCGTCGCCGCGTCCGCCGCCGCCACGTCCGCCGCCGCCGCAGACACTTTCGTGTTCGGAGCATAACTCGAAAACCATATTGAATATTTTAACGATACTTCACAAATGCATAGATATCGACCCAATGGTGTATCGTACGCAAGAACCGCGACTCTCGCATCGCAAATTTTTGAGTTATTGCCCTTTGTTCATTCGCCGTTCGTGTTCGGAGCATAACTCGAAAACCGTATGGAATATTTGAACGATACTTCACACATGCATAGATATCGATCCATGGGTGTATCGTACGGAAGAACCGCGACCCTTGCATTGCAAATTTTTGAGTTATTGCCCTTTGTTCGTTTTTTTTTTCGACAAGGCTGCAGGGGGATACAATGCGGTCGTGGACTGTCGGTCTAGTTTACTGCATAGTGAACATTGTTGGCCATGGTCAGACTCCGCAGAAGTGCACAGGCTGATCTGGGACTACACTGATCGCATAATGCCATATGATGTAAGGTCGCTTTTGTCGACCGGCGGCCCAAATACACAAATGTGTATATCTGGATATATGGATCCTATAGATCCTATGGCATTTTATCAGAAAATATGATCTAGTTGTTGTATTAAACTAATTATTTGATAACAATATGAATCTTCAAGGATGTCTGAGTTAAAGGGAACATTATACTAACTTGCTAGGTTATTACCAATCATTCCATACGATTTCCTATGAATTTTGGCTGCGAAAACCTAGTATGTCACTTCTTACTTGGTGTTTGTCAATATTTTTTGATAAAAACGTTATTCATAAATAACATGTCATATGTGATGAATTAATAACCACCAAGTCAGCTTGGTTAATAAACAACTAATTAATCCTTAATGTATTCAGTTTTCCTTCATTTTCTCATTTTTTTCATTTTTGTACTTGCTAGGTTTTACCTTAACGCTCAAGAATTATTCTGAAGTGGGAGAGACGGGGGAGAGACGCAGATGGAGAGAGAGAAAGGGAACGGAGAGGGCGTAAAGGGCATAAAAAATCAGAAGAAATTTCGAAAAAATAACAAAATAAATAAAAAAAAAAACTCGTCATTTTGGGGTGTGCGCATGCGCGAACATAAAACATCGTTATTTCGGCTTTATTTGACTCGCGTGACTACGTGTAATGGTCAAAAGTACAAAAGTAGTCATTTTCTTCCATTTTTGTGGCAGAAATTTTGTAAATACGAGAAATTAGCGACAAAAAGTGCGATTTTCAAACAA
>JBEVXV010000774.1:0-2833 GCA_040505915.1 Sedimenticola sp.
ATGTTGTTTGGGTTGAAAACGAGGTTATTGCCCCTGGACTATGTCCAAAATTGCAACCAGCTTACAAGGGTCCGTGTCTAATTCTGAAGAAATACAATGATCTCACATATGCTGTTCAGTTGAAACACAATGGTCCAGCATACGTGCTGCATCATAACAAGATGAAACCCTATACAGGCAGAAATGCACCTGAATGGATCGTGGCCATTCAGAAGGATCTAAACTGTTAGTGCTGTATGCGATTTTGGGACTCAAAACCGATCTACACTATAGAGTCCATACACTGCATATATCATTACATACCTGTGGCTTACCATTTCGTCTCCGGTATATTTTCAGAGCAAAATGTCGCAGATCCTAGCAGCCAAGATGGGAGTCGCTAGCCGGGGACTGGTCTACCGCTGCCAACACTGTCCGACAGTACCAGGGTACACCGGGGAGAAGCGGCGAGTGATTTCCCACATGTACAAATGCCATATCCCCCTAGACCAGGCACCGTATTATTGTACCGTCTGCCTGTTCCGGTGCACGGACGAGTCTACACTTCTTCGGCACGTCAAGACCTACGACGGGCACAGGCAGAAGATGGCAGAGATGGCAGCGAGGGGCAACCCGACAACAGACACTGCGGCCCTCCTGAAGTCCTTAAACCCACACATCATGAGGGAGGGGGTGGACTATGTGCGGTTAGACCACAGGACATCCGAGGAGGTGTGGTCTAACCGAGTGCGGCAACCGACTGCCCGCCCAGCGCCCGTAACCGCCCAGGAGGGAGTAACCAACATCCTAGACGACATCCTGGCCTACGAGCAAGACGGCTTCTCGCCATTCAGTGGAGCCCACCGGCCGTCAACTGCCACTACTACTCCGGCGACTGCGGCCGCACCTCTTGGATTTGGGGTGGACTCTGTTATGAATACACCCCAACATCGAGTGTATAATGCCTACTCTCCCCTACCACCAACCAGTTTATTGTACACTCCAACCCCTCCTGCACTGGGTGTACCGGCATATGTACCCAGTGCCACCCGCACAGTCATAATGACCGGTCTGGATGACACCAGTGCACATAAAAGTATACAGACCGACCCACTTCCGGCTGGTGATGATAGCCTGGTCGGGGCTATCCGGGATCTCACGGACCGGGTGGTCGGGGCTATGCGGGAGCAGTCGACCCAGTTTCAGCTGCTGCGGGCGGCCATGACCGGCTTTATCCGCCGGACCGAGGACCTGGTTCAGAAGCCGGCCACTGGCGAACGCGCCCCTAAGAGAAGGAAGTTCACTGCGAGGGACCCCGAATCGCCGAAGGTGAAGTCCCGAGTCGTCGTTCCCGACAAGAAATAGTTTTTTTGTTATATATATGTAATTAGCCTTGTACCCACACATTTTTTTTAATTCTTACAATGTAAACGTTAATTACCACCTGCGTGTGGTGTTGTTTTTTTTAACACACAATTGCACATAGTTAACCCATTCAACACCAAGTAACTTAATGGGCTGTTCCATGCCAATGTTTCGTGCTATTGGATTTGTCCATTCAAATTTTCAGGCTATCCCATTCTTCAGATGGGGTATGTTGTTTTTTTCAAATTTGAATACTTTTGGCAAACAGTAAAGATCCTGATGAGACGGCTCGTTACAAGCCGGCTCATCTGGATCTGCACTGTTTGCAAACGTTCTCTTTATAGAGGTCTGTAGTGTTGAAAGGGTTAATACTTCATACATGTATTTCATCTTCGTATCTGTGACTGACAAACCTTAACATCATACATGGTACCCATACTAATTCATACCGGCCATAATTGTTATTGCCTAAGTTTCAATACGATGCACAAGTTTCTTGTTGGAATATGTCATTTTGATAATCAAGGCTCCAATCGGTACCGAAATGTACGAGTTGGAGATTTGAATAGCAAACACCATCAACAAGCTTTGGCATACCTATTGAGTATCAATATGTCTACATACATGTAATATGTTTAAGGTGACTCATGCGTAAATGTTAAACTGTGTTTAAGGTGACACAGGCGTAAACGCGCATAGATATTTTTTTTAATACCATTTTATGCTCATGAGGACATTTCGCTTGGTCAGCGGGGTGTAATGTAATGGTATGGCCCTTGGCTACATGTTAGTATGCCGGTAGGCCCAGATAATCCGTTTACACAGCGGTGTACATAAGGAATTTTCACTACACATTTAATATGTTGTACATTTTCCATAGTTTATCTATAATGACAGCATCTCATCTTTTCGTGTCCAGTAAATAAGTTTGTATTTGAGTGATTTCATATCATTAGATGTTTGTCTGTCACAATACATCGCCAATATACCATTTAATGTCATTTCATCACTTGTGAACTTTCACTTGGTCGCCATCTTGGATCAGAGTTTATAATCTATAACTCGCATTTATCTCCCCGGAAAGGGAAAAGGTGGCGCTCTGTGTTGCTATAGATATTGTTAACAATCGTGTGTCAGTCACAGAATCATCAGTCAAAAGTCATTCCATTGTTAGGTAAAGTTATTCCTTGAATTAGTTCATTGCATTTCTGGGTACAAGGCTATCCAGTTGGGTAACTAGCCATCGCTCGCGACACCAAGTTACGCAGTCCTCTGTATCTCTTGGCGTCACGAGATACCAGCGAATATTGCTGGCCAGCCGTTTGGCTGACCAGCCATTATCGCTGGTTCCAGCGGGAATTGCTGGGTTTCCAGCCGTTTCTGCTGGGTGGCTGGTCTACTGGGTATATAAGCCCAAAGAAAATCAGCATCAGGGACCTTCAGTATTTTGATGTACATTTGTACCAGAACCCCGTTCGTTTAACTCTGT
>JBEVXV010000775.1:0-6444 GCA_040505915.1 Sedimenticola sp.
TGAATGTGACGTGATGAATATGACGTACATGGTCACACACATGTGAGCGCACAGAGATACTTACTGTAAATGCTCAACAGTTTTATCAACAGAAGCCTAGACCGAAACGAAATGTCTAGGAAACTGTTGTATCCACGCGTTCGTAGCTATATTAATACACACTGTAAATGCGTATCACATACAGAAGCCTAGATTGGAACGAACTATCTAGGAGACTGTTATGTTTATGACATGGTAATATAATAACACGTTTGTGCACATAACTACTATACAAAGGCAGTCACTATTTCTGCAGACGTACATTGCACGAGCAAACATGATTATATAGCATAATTATACTTCCAACAATATGCATGCTAGAATTAAGCAGAGTATCGAATTGTATGTGACGCGGCCGCGGGTAAAGCTAATAAGTCCATGTGAAAACATGTGTATCAGCGAGTTTGACACCAGACCATATCACGTATATCCGTGATCTGGTCACGTGTCACACTCACTACACTATTGGGAAATAGTAGGGCGGTGTAAAGCCACCAATAGCTGTTCACAGAGGTATACATAATCAACATTGGTAGGTTAGTATAAGATCGGCTATGCTGGTCTGCATTCTTACAGGTAGTGTATTTAGTGGACCAGGCATCGCTCACTTGTTTATATCATTACAAGTGTCGCTATACGGTAAGCGGGCCTATTTGACTCTCGGCCAATGCAGTGCCGGACCAGCAGGCAGAGACGTACATCCCGATCTGGGCATCACTGTGAGTATAACTGGTAGCATAGAATATCCATATTTGAACAGTTACTATATAAGTACAGATCGGGCTGCACGCCCGTGCAAGCCAGCACGGGACTGCACTGTTCGGGAACCAAACTTTCCCTGTTTTGGGTATGGTAACTTAGCGAAACTTATTCATGATTACATTTGCGAATTTACTCAGGTTAATTAATTCGGCTTTATCTTCGGTAGTCATTACTAATTTAAATGTGTGTTCGCTTGGCATTTCATAATATCGTGACTGGATAAGCTGTTCACGTTCAGCACGAAACATGGTGCATTTTAAGAGGTAGTGTTTTTCAGACCCAACCTCGTTTAAGTTGCAGAGTCTACAAATGCGGTCATTGATTTCAACGCCAGACCATCTTCCCGTTTCTATGGGGAATCTATGATTAGCCGTGCGTAACCTAAGAATCGACAATGCTGCGTTAAGTGGCAGTTTTGTTAAGTAATTCTCAAAGGATATTGATGATTTAAAGCTATCGTAAATCATTCCTTTATTTGAGTTATTTTTGGCAGCATTCCAGCTTTGTAAATATTGGTCAACCAATGTACGTTTAACTCCAAATTTGATGTTTCGGTTTTGTAGTGTTAATTGATTTAACCATAGGTCGTGTCTTCCTACTGACGTTAATATGTTATAAATGCATTTTGGCCATTTATATTCAATTTCAGGATTACTGAGCATTGATAAGTATATAAGATATGCATATTTCGTATGTTTACCTGTAATGAGTCTATTCCAATATCCTATTTGCCTACTTTTTACAATTATCGAAAGTGGGTAACGGCCTAGTTCTCCGTGTAACATATAAATCGGTGTGCTTTTTCTAGTTCGAGTTATTTTCCTCAGAAAGTCGTTATGTACCTTTTCAATAATGTTAAGATTTTCAAAGCCCCATACCTCGCAATTATACGTTAATATGGGTACAATTGTATGATCGAATAGTTTGAGTTGGAGGTCGATGGGAAGGTCAAGATTGTATATTCTCCTGTAAAGCAGATACATTGCTTTTTTTGCCTGTTCGGTTAAGTGTTTTCGAGTAGTAGCAAACGAGCCATTACTTGTGAAATATACACCCAGGTATTTGTATTTATCTATGATGCTTATATTCTCACCGACAACTTTGAATTGAAACCTATTCGTATTACGTGCACCAAAAACAATTACATTGCTTTTCGATAAATTAACTTTCAGTTTCCATTCGTGGCAATAAGTGGAAAAATAGTCCAATGAATTTTGGAAATCTATCGGATTATCTGATAAAATTAACGTATCATCGGCATATAATAAAACAAGTAGCCTCAGCCATTGGTGTGCATCCCCATATTGAATATTCACTCCTTGTGATCCTGATATTAATAAATTTGATTCTAGGTCGTTCAGAAACATCGAAAAAATTATGGGGGACAAGTTTTCACCCTGACGCAATCCACGTTCGCATACAAAAAAGTCTGATGTTTGACCTTCACTAAAAATGCATGATTTAATATTATTGTACATATTGTAGATCAGGCGAAATAGTTTTCCGTTTATTGAGGAAGATAGTAGTTTTTGCCAAACGCCCACCCTCCAGACTGAGTCAAATGCTGCAGCGAAATCAATAAAGGCACAGTATAGTTTTTTCTTGCCCTTTTTCATTAGTTCTATTAGGCTATGCAGTAGAAAAACATGGTCGGTGGTTGAGTATTTTTTTCTAAAACCAGCCTGATTCTCATTAAGTAGATCATTTTCTTCTACGAATATATTTATACGTGTATTTAAAATTGATGTAAATAATTTGCCTAAGCAGCTAAGTAAAGTAATAGGACGGTAATTACCGGGTTCTTTCGAATCTCCCTTTTTGTATATTGGTATAATGTAACCCTCGAGCCAGCATTCTGGCAATATTCCAGTATTTAATACTCTGTTGAACAGGTCAACATAAACTGGTACCATGCTATTTTTAGTGCTTTTTATGTATTCATTTAAAATGTTATCTGATGGACTAGAAGCTTTAGCGTTGTTTAGGTTAGAAATATGTTTTATTATTTCATTTTCAGATATTGGGCTGTTAAGTTGCTCCTCGCTGTTGAGTAACAGATCATGTGGCAATTCAAAATGCTCATTTTCGTCGTTATTCTGGTTGCTTTGCTTGAAAAAGTCGTACAAAATATCGATTGGTGGTAGGTCCATTTTTGACTTTGTTTTCAGACTGTTGAGAAAAGACCAGTATTTCTTGGGGTTCGTACTGTGCATATTACGCAGTTTATTAGCATTTTTATATTTATATTTGTTAATATATTTGTGCATAGTTTTTTTGTAATGTTTACTTTCCCGAGCTAATTTGCCTTTGTTATAGCTACTTTTATTGTGCTGATATTTCTTTTTGGCTATATGATACCCTTTTCGTGCTGTCTTGCATTCATGACCAAACCATGGCTTGTTACTATCTGAGGTTTGTACATATTGTGAAGTTTTATTAAATGTTTTATTTGCTGTCACTTCAAACACCTGTGCTATTTCAGTGGTGATACGATTTATTGAATCCTTTGAATCGGGCAGTATGAGTAAATTATTTAATGTCGTGATATTAATATTGCGTGAAAAAGTTTCTGCCAAATTATTGTTCCATCGTTTCGTTTTCTTTTTATGTGGAGATGAACTTCGCAAAGTTTGTACAACTCGTTTACAATTCAAATCTACACTCAGGGCAGCGTGTCCGTCCGAGAATAACGGGTCGGTCTCTGTAATTTTAAAATCAGCGATATGATGAAACATATCAACAGACGCTATTGCGTAATCAATTACTGATTTGTTTCGGAATGTAAAATCACCGTTATGTTTATCAGACCCTGCACGACCATTTAGTAAAAATAAATTATTATTTCTACATGTTTCGATTAAGAAATAGCCATGTGGGTTCGTTTTCTTATCTTTAGACTGTCGTTGTAATGGGTAACCTAGGTTTTCCAATGTGACATGCTTAGAAAAGTAGTTCGTTGTTTCGGTATCGAAATCAAAATGGGACGATAAAAAATCATCCGATACAATATAGTCAGGCAGACATGCAGTTCTGGCATTTACATCCCCAAGTAGTATTGAGAATGTATAATTTGTACAATATTGAGCAATTTCCTCATCAAGCAATATCATTTGATCTTCATCAAGATAGCGAGAACCAGTAGGTGGCAAGTATATTGCGCCCAATAAGATATCGCTATCCAAGTTCAAAATATCATGTTTAATTGTCAACCATATTATGTATTCACATGTGTTATGCAAAACAGTTGTAGATCCGAGAATATCATCCTTGATATATACACCAATGCCACCAGATCTTTTGGATGATAGTGTGTTTCTACATTTACTATGAAACGAATAGCCCTTAACATCAACTACATCATGTGGGCTCATATTGGTTTCTAATACACAAAATATATCAAACGTACAAAGCATATCTATAAATTCCGGATAACAAAGTCTACGCTTCAATCCATTTGTGTTTAAGGAACCAATTCGTAAAGGAATATCGCTACTACGAGAGGCTTTCCCCGTGCTGTCCTATCGTGAGACGCCGTCTGTGGTCAGTTCAGGAGAAACCGTGTTATGCCGCGCCGGTGCGGAGCTGACCGGTGGATTGTGTACCGACGATGCGTCAGCGAATGTTCCGGGGCGTTGATCACTGTTGGCGAGGAGTGATGGCGATTCAGGGTCGGAATTACAGTCAGTTCGCTGTGTGTCGGGATTAACGGTGGGGACATCTCTCGAACTTGGCGTGACCATCGGTGTGTCCTTCACCTTGGGACGTGTCAGTGGTGGGTTCTGGGCGCTAATAAGTGACGGTGATACAGGCTCGTTAGCGACTGCTGGTGTATCAGTAATCGGGTTTTGTGCTATCGAGTGCGGGGCATTCGACGTGGTAGGCTCGGTATATGGGCGAATGCACGCCTTGACAGCCGCGATGTCCATTGCAGTATAGCCAGTATCTGACGAGTCGTCGGACGAAACAGATTGTGTTGCCGTAACACGGTGAGTCACACGTGTATCACTCCGCGTTGCACGTGGTGGATTACTAGTGCGTTGGCTGGAATCAGACCGCAACTGCTCACTGACCTGTTTATAGCTCACTCGACTGCGCCGCATGAATTCGTCCCACTGTGGGAACATGTCCACTATGACTCGCCCGTTATGCACGAGTTTCGCAGGGTAAACAATAGAGACGGAATTCCCAATACCTGTGTGACGTGACCGCAGGTCTTTGTATCGAGGCCATAGCATTTTACGTGCCTGAACTATTTCATGCGGGAAATCCCTGCTGATACTGTAGGGTTTGTTTTTCAACATGTGGCCTTTGGACAAAATATATTCAGTGTCAGTGAAATATGTGAAGGCAACGATGATAAAACGCGTGTTGCCACTGCGGAATCTGCCCAGTCTGTGCGCACGATCCATATACATTTTGCCCTCACCTCCAATGCCCAGCTCAGTTTGCAGAAAATCTAGGATTTTCTCAACACAGTTTTCATTCCGTGACTCGGCAAGACCCTTGAACAGAAGGTTGTTGCGCCGGACGCGTGCCTCATTGTCAATCGATTTGTATTCAAGTACAGTGATGCGATCTGTGTGTTTAAGGACGGTTTCTTGTGTTTCACTCAATGTATTTGTGGCACTGATCGCACGATCCAACTTGGACTCAAGATTGTTTATTTTGGACATGGTCGATAGAATGAGGTTTAGTTTCTCATCTGTAGTCAGGGAATTATAATTGGTAGCGCTGGGATTTTCATCACTTACATGTGTCATGCTGGTCCCTCCTGTACTTTTCCTGCAACGTTTTTTTGATCGTCTATTGTGCACTAGCGACCATTGTTCATCATCACTGTCATTGTCAACAAACACATTTCCTCCATCTTGTCCGCCATTACGGGCACCTGCACATGCACCACTTTTCACCGCCAAACTATAGTCCATCCTGATAGTTTATGTAGCAAACACTAATACCAAAATATTCCACGTTCCTTCATATATTAATATATCAACAAAATTCCTGTCTAGTTACTACGGCACCGCGAAAATTACACTTATTTCACAGAGCTCAAATCTGTGTGAGATACCGCCATATTGTCACGTGACCATATCGTGTTTGCTTCTTCTTCTTGTTCCTGTTTGTTTCTGGACTGTAACAACTCTTGAATTGTCATCTCTGAGATAGAATTCTTTCGCCTGTTTACAAATTCTTTTTGAAAGGCAATTAGTTGAACGTTTCCTTTCTCTAGCACATTTACAGCGATATTTTCTCAAAACTGACGCACTTCCAATTTTGGTTATTCTTACTTTGTCTGCCGTTGTTGCCTCCTTGTATGCGACTTGCATGCTTTTAACCAGAACGTTATATGTGTATAATGTTTTTCTGACTGATTTGTTAGAAAAGTGTCTCAACAACAGTCGTGTCTTCTTTCTCGGCGAATCCTTGCTTTTTTTTACTTTGTTTTTCTCTAAACCATCTCTGTTTGTAGAGCTGTGCCTTCTTTTTCAAATGTTTAATCTCTTTAGCTAATTGTTTGTTTTCTCTATAACACTTGGCATTTTCTTTCGCATTTTTCTTATCTGCTTGTTGTTTCTGTTTACTTGGAGGGATATTTTTCGGAGGGGTATTTCTGCCGCCTGGAGATGATGGTGGTGTGGC
>JBEVXV010000776.1:0-2448 GCA_040505915.1 Sedimenticola sp.
CCAGCAGGTCCTTGGAGTAGCGCCAGTCGGCACCGATGTAGACGATACCGAAGTCACTCTTCTCGTCGATATTGCCGCGATCCTCCTTGGCCTTGGTCCAGCGCCCCTTGATCCAGATATTGGCGGGGGATTTGACTGGGCTATAGCCCTCCTCCTGCTCACCCGCAGAAGCGCTGTTCTGTGCCAGTTTAGTGGAATAGGCTCTGGTCTCAGCGTTGATGAACTGCTGCAGACTGGTGGAGAAGCTGCCCTGGTTGTGGTCACTGTCACCGCTGAAGTTGAGACCTACCGGGCTGTTGCCGAAGAGGCCGTTGAAGCCGCCACCCAAGCCGTCACCGTTGAGAAAGCCGGAGAGGCCCGGTCCCTGAGAGGTGATCATCACCATGCGTTTGCCGGCGAAGTTCTGAATGGCCTGCTGGGCCTCCTGCACGGTAACAGCCTCACCACAGCCGGCGGCACAGGTAACGGTCACCTGGGTGGCTGCCGTATTGGGGTTGCTCGCGCCATCCACAGCCACGTTAGCCGCTACGTCGATGGTGAGATCGCCATTGCGGTTGGGCGTGATATTAGCGGTGTAGGTGTTGGCATCCGTTGATGCAAAGCCGCTAGCCGTGCCATTGCCAACGGTAATACCACCAAGGGCAAAGCCGGTCACGTCTTCGTCGAACTCGAAGGTGACGCTGAAGGGGTCGGCAGCGGTAACGCTGGTTGGGGCGTTTTGGATCTGTACGCTCGGCGAGTCGGAATCGAAGATGATGGTCACCTGCGTGGCTGCCGTATTGGGATTGCTCGCGCCGTCCTCAGCCACGTCAGCCGCTACGTCGATGGTGAGATCGCCATTGCCGTTCGGGGTGATATCAGCGGTGTAGGTGTTGGCATCCTCTGCTACAAAACCGTCAGCCGTGCCATTGCCGACGGTAATATCACCAAGGGCAAAGCCGGTCACGTCTTCGTCGAACTCGAAGGTGACGCTGAAGGGGTCGGCGGTGGTAACGCTGGTTGGAGCGTTTTGGATTGCCACCGCCGGAGGTTCGCTATCAGTATTGACAGCTGTGCCAGAGATGGTGATATCGTAGTTCCCCTCATTTGGGTCGTTGTTGGCGACATCCAACTCGAAGCTAAAGGAGCCATCCTGAATAGGTGTGTATAAAACATCGAATGTAGAACTCCCGCCTATAGCTACTGTAAATGCTGTGACGGGTATCGAATCTACCGTGACTTTGGTTAGGTTCGTGCTAGTGATATTGGTGATCTCAAGTTCTGCATCACCCGAATTTTCAACGGTGTAGGTGAGTGTAACCTGAACACCGGTACCCTGATTGCCCTGGCCATCCGTTCCAGTATCAGGGATTACATTCGGACGCTTTATAGTTATCTCTGGGACATAAATATTCACGCATCCCTCACCCCACTCATAACGGTCAGCAGGAGCTTCTACTACAGCATCATATGCTGAAATATCATTGCCTAAAAAAAATTTCCGATCCCATGTAGTCATCCAGCAATAACCTTCCGAATCACGGAATAGATACACACCATCAGTATGTGCATGTGCACTATTATCTGCAAACTCACCTGTTGCATTAGCCGTATTGGCACCGGAATCAGTAGTGGCGAGACCTTGGTTGGATTGAGTGGATCCCACTCTATTCTTTGCAACTCCATATTGACCCCAGTCCCCTGAAGCCCAACCAAAATAAACCTTCTTAGATTGCACAGTTGCATAATGGTTAGTGCCATCTCTAGCTTTCAGCGCATGCACGTCCGAAGCGATTAGAACAGTCGCCAGAACCAATAGGTATAAGCATCCAAAACAGCGCATTTTAAACGGTTGCTTCACTATAACCTCCTAATTATTGCCAAGGGAGTTGAATCTCGGCACTGCGAACAAAGCGCAAGAGAGAGTGATCAGGGCCAAGTCTTTCATTGCGCATACCCTATAAAAAGTTGACGCTGCAAAGTGGTCGGATTCATATCCGATATTTTTGCACGCATAAGTGCGGTGATGTGGTTAACTGGCATGCGTAGCGGGGAGATACCCTTTAAGTGGCTTGGGGTGAGCAGTCTATTCACAAGACAGATCATGGCTATTTTATTCTCATGACTATGAGCTCATAATAGTTTGGAGAGATTGCTGCGGCGGCACAATCCTCGAATAGACTACACATTTACCACATAGCTTAATGATATACAAGCGTTAGTCTTTTCAAATTCCGGGGCAGTTTCCAGTTTCCAGTTTCCAGTTTCCAGTTTCCAGTTTCCAGTTTCCAGTTTCCAGTTTCCAGTTTCCAGTTTCCAGTTTCCAGTTTCCAGGGACAGACAGTTTCCGCAGGGTTTCCGGGAAATCTGTTAGGTAAACTGTCCCCGGAATTTGCGAGAATAGGGGTAGGATGTAGGAGCGAACTTGTTCGCGATGAATAGGCCCCGAGGCTGATTGGATGCAGGTTT
>JBEVXV010000777.1:0-3406 GCA_040505915.1 Sedimenticola sp.
CGAAGATCCTCATTTTTGATGAGGCCACCAGCGCGCTCGATCCAGAGACCGCAGAACACTTTGCCACGACCGTGAATCAATTGAGGGGGAATATCAGCATGATTTTTATTACCCATGCCTTGCCGAAAAGTCTACAGGTGGATGAAGTAGTGCGTATCGGTGGTGAGCGAGCGACCGTTCTCACTGATAAAAGCACGTCATCTAACGCCCATGAAATGCAGGGAGACGAAAAATGAATATCCGCTTCGCTACTTTGGATGACATCCCGGCTTGTGTAGCCGGTGGACGGCGTATGCACGCCATCACACGTTTTTCCACCTATGACTACAACGCGGAGCGGGTGGAGCAAAACTTCAAGGCAATAATTGAAACTGGTCAGGATGGCAAAGGCCCCCACTGTTTTTTTGTGGCTGAGAATAGCCAGGGAGAGATCATGGATGCGCTGACCGGGTGTGTGGAGAGTCACTTCTTCTCCGACCGGCTTGTGGCGAGTGTCATTCACTATGACGTGCTGCCGGAAAAGCGCATGGGCGGTGCAGGCTTCAGATTACTTACAGCTTTTCGTAAGTGGGCGGAAAATCGGGGGGCAGTTGAACTAAGTGCTGGGATTAATAGCGGTGTAGATCTTGACAGGATGGATAAGTTTTTTCGGCGGTTAGGTTTTCGGATGACGGGTGGTAACTATGCACTGGACTTGTAGGGAAATGGCTGGAATTTTATCTGGTATTCAAAGGATAAATTATGGGTGGTTTTAGTAAAAGGGCTCTGACCCTGTTTTCTGACCCCTTACATTCATAGTGCAATGTTTGACGAGTATAATGCTATGGTGGAAACGTATGTTTAGATTTATTTTATTTTTGATAATACTTGTCCCCCTTGGTGGATGTGTAGCAGAGGAGGAGTATATGGGTTCTGATAATGCTAGGTTGAACATAAAAACGCCTGTTCCAAATACATTCGGCCTGAAATTTCTAACAGAGTTGGCAGGTCGAGTGTGGGTGACGGAGTTTAACAGAGGGAGAGCGTCAGATTTCTTACGTTTGCAGAGAGATAATAAATTTTGTGAAGATCGTGTTTTTACTTTAAATAGTGAAGATGTAAGTTTTACGCTTCCTGACCCCCAGGAAGAAGATTTTCTTATATGGCCCTATCGATGCAGTCCAGTAAGATTAATTTATGACCATGTTACGAAAGATACTAAGGATGAAACCTTTATTGTACTGGAGATGGTGTATTTTCCAGGTGTTGAGAGGGTTCTTCCCACTATTTTCAAAATCCTCGATAAGAATCAACTTGGGAAATATAAAATAACTGAGCAAAGACATATGGATATCACTAATAAATTACTATCTGCGGGTGAGATTTTTCGAGGTATATCTTTGAGGAAACTAGCTCGTATGTTGAATACTTACCCGGAACTAGAGCGAATGTATTGGGATGATATTCCAGTAGTAAAACCGGATGCATCTATTAAGCTTCGTAAGGTTTTAAAAAAACGAGTTTTGCTGCTGTCTTGGAATGGAGAGCTCGATACAAGGCGTGAAGGGTACGTCACATATAAATTAACTGTTCCAGAAAATTATTTTCAACCTTGGTGATAGATATTTGGGAATGAAAACATGGATAAAAAAGATACAACTGGATATTATAGTGCGTTACCGATGAGTTATATATTATGACAAAGAAAATAAATATCATATTATTTTGCTTATGTTTGGCAATTGTTTTGGTGATGCTACTGATAAAAAATGTACCGCAGGCAAGTAGTTTTGTCTCTGATGATGATATTAAGACTTTGCACATGATTTTTTCTATGGTTTTTTCTCCGTGTGTAATAAGTTTTTTAACTTCAATGGCGTACAAGTATTTTTTCCGATTTGATCCAGTATTTAGACATGCACCAAAGAAATTTGTGGCGATGGGGTTTGTTATATGGAAAGAGCTTCACGTTTATGCAGAAAGTCAATCACAAGAGGCATCAAAAGGAGAAGGAAATGAGTGAAGACACAGTATCAGCTGATGAGAGTAAAGAAGAGGGGCTGAATTTGGCTGAAGGTGGTTTCTATCTGCAAGCCCTAACGTTTGGTTTTTATGTCGGATACAATTGGAACACGGGGACACCCACCACTTAGGAGTCAAGCGATGGGTGTCCTCGTTTTCTCCGCCAAAGTGGACTGGAGCCGTGCGGATGGGTTACGGAGTCTAAGGAGATATCGCCGATGCTTTCTGGGCTTATGCGATATCTTTCTAAGCCGTAACTGTCAGATTCCATATGTCTCATCGTGAGGACCTAACAGTACGAACTTGACGGTGCTGTTTGCGGTTTCTGCGCAATCGTGACAAAGAACAACAGCGTCGTCTCCTTTCTTGCGACAGGCATCACAGTATAAGTAAATAATGATGAAATTTCGTTTTACAGGGAAAGAGTAAAAGCCCTGCCAGTTGGCTTTCAATGGCTCGCCAAAAGCCAGGGGGTTTTCTATGATCAGATCAACCTTTTTCTTTACCAGATTTTTTATCGAGGCATGTTTTTTGAGTGCCTTTAAGAAGGCATCTTCGAACCTGGCTTCCATCAGTTGCCGAACACTTTATCGTATGAATGCCATTTGGCAGTTCCATCGCGGAGTTTAGCCTGAGCATTCTCCATTGCATCTTGAAATGCAGGGTGGGAGAGGATTATTTGCACTGATTCACCCTCTGTTCGTTTTTTTAGGGACAGCAGATACTGGGTTACTATGTCTGCGAAGGTGGTGCGGTTTTCGGCCGCGAACATTTTTGCAAAGTCGGCAAGATCCTGGTCGAGACTCAAATTAATTCTGGTTTTTGGCATGACTCCTCCTTTTGCGCGTTCCTATTCTGCGCATACTGGGCGCATTTGTCAATTGATTGTGAGAGTTCAGTGAGCAGGGGGTCCCCCATTGCCTCTGTTGTAACAGGGTCAGGGGGTCAGATCTCCCAATACCCATGGGCCCCGATGAAGCAGTCACGGAACTCTGCCACTAAAAGACAGGACACCCAGTGCGCCAAGCGAAAGCTGGCACCAGATTGGAGGTGAAAGCCCTCTACACAGTAAGGGGTAGTGACCCGCTGTGGCCCCGAGTCATGGACTGCTTCCCGTAAGGGTAGTGGCTAAGCGTTGACAGGGGAACATGCAGGCTCAGTATTGAGCTCCGAAATCACCATTGCAGAGGCCGACCTCGTTGGGTGGTAGGGAAGGCAACAGAGTGGTGTGCGCTATCACAAGTGCACTACTAATCTGCCGGAGTCAGAGATCGGGTGCATGTATGAATGTCTGATGTCGGAACTTGGGAGATCCTGAATCTGACCATGGAGTGGTGCCTACAGGGAAAGCGAACAGCATAATCTTGTAGTACAAGGGTTCAGGAAGTCGGACGAGACCATAGTA
>JBEVXV010000778.1:0-6881 GCA_040505915.1 Sedimenticola sp.
AATATAATATTAAACCATCACGAATGTAAGATTCTATTTATTGCATAAACCTCAGTAACTGAGGATTTATGTTGAACGTTCTTTCCATTTCCAGTAGTGAATGGCTGCCATCGCCAAATTACAACTTCAGCTCACATATTGTTACGCAAGAAACAAGGGCTGTGTGAAACGCCATGTTCTTTATTGAAATTATAAAAGTACTTAGTATGTATGCCTATGATAACCGATTCATTAAATAACACAAATCTGTAATTATTTCCGCATATACGAAGCTGTTGTGCGTCAAACGCTGACATTTAGCGTTTTCTGACGTCATAACGTTGTGCTGATGACGTCGCAACGTAACGTCATGTAGCTCCATTTGAGCCAATTTGAGGTTCGGTTAGCTTCGACTACATTGGTTTGGCACAATGCTATATATGCACATTTGTACGCATATATAATGAGGGTGATTTGCCTCATTTGCATAGTTAATATGAAATAGGTGCTACCTATAACGGGCGACTCCTGCAGATATGAGTGAGTGTGCTAATTCCATAAGACTGATAAATATTCTAGTCATTTGTTACATCCTTATAATCTTATATTATTTTGTGAGGATTGCCGTAAAGGTACATGTTGGATGTGATTTTCACACAAGGAATGATCAGTTCTGCCTATTCACTGTGGTGAACAGAAAATGAACATATATGGGCCAGGGTCTGAGATTTTCAGTCTTATCGCATTTCTCATCAAATTTTACTTTTTTGTATATTATTGTAGCGTGGCCATTTCTGAACGTATACATATGCGTGAAATTTCTCAACTCCACCTAAAAGTTAGAAAAAAGTGATAATTTGCAACGTACATATGCGATGCGGATTTCAGTTTCTGAGACAAAGAATCGGTTGAAAACATACCTACTCGGTGTCTAACATAAATAACAATTAATTCACATAGACATGCTAGCAATACCTGTGGTTTATTTCATGTACCAACATTGGAATAGCGTTATTAAATTTAAGTACAGAGTCAATAAATAATTGCAATAAACGGTTGCCATGGCAACCAATTTACATTTTTGTTTTAAAGAGTCAAATCCAGCATGATTTTTGCTGATTTCATTCTTATACATAATATTTATACCGTATTAATTTCTCCTGTTATGTGGTATGGTGTTTTTTTGGTTTGATTGACAGGAACAGTATGAATAATTACAGTTGTATACATTGCACGGTAAGAACAATATGCTGCCACCATATTCCAATTTCTGCCATATCCTAAACATATGTATGTTTCATGAACAGCAATATTTTGCCTCAAATGTCAAGTAAACATACATTTGCTACTTGAGGCGAACACAGATAAAACATATTTGCTAGCTACACATGCAATGATAATATATTAACTAAATTGTTGCCATGGCAACCGTATATATATATATTTTGTGATTTTTGTTGCTATATATGTGAAAAAGCATGAAAAAAGTAGAAACAGTGTTACATATGTATATGTACATCTTCATTGTACTTGCTAAGTATATTACTCAAGCGATATTTGCAAATTCAAACAAAACAATAGGGAAACAGACATTTCATTGTGCCAAACTTCCGTGTGCACACGGGCAAATGTGTCATCAAAGAGGAATATGACTGCACACAACATAACTATTGCATCTTCATATAGACAATTAAGATGTTACTACGTTAATACATAACATACACGACAGTGTGTATTTTGTAGTGTTTCAAAACATTAATTCAAGGACAGAATACCGTTACCATGGCAACCAATTTCAAAAATCATTTTAAAACAGTGCTAATATAAAATATAAAACAGCCTGCAAATTATGTTTCACTTAGTTTGACAACTTCATTCCTCAGGTTGAGGACAGGTAATGTCTTTGCTGGCCTCCCGTAGGTACGGCCTCACATGCTGATGTAAGTATTTTGCACGCTCAGCAGAGAGTCCAGCTGCCGGAATGACTGCTGGCCGTCCAGTTGGCATGACATCGGTGGTGCTCAATTTCAGCATGATCTCGTCGCTGTCATCACTCTCCTTCACAAATGTACAGCCCGGGTGATCTGTGGAGAACCGGAACTGCTGGAAGCTCCGAACACCTTTCAGCGCCTTGAAATGGGGAGTCAGGAACGCCTTCCAGTCTCTCCACTGCACGTTGTCTGCACCATACATTACTGCCACGTTGTTTGTGGACGAGTGGTTCACTACGTTTTCTAGAACAAATTGTATAAAATTCATGTGAATAGCAGCATGTATGTATTCTGCGATTAAGTGCGTTTATAAGTTTAATAGGTCAATGTTTTTAACATATGCGTATTAGCTTAAATGTGCAGTAATTATTGTTTTGTCAAACAGCTAGTTAAATTCTCAAATCATAAATATGAATATGTGATCAAATTATAAATACCTATATCACTCAGGGTTTCACAGTCGCTGCGACGGTATAGCTTTTTGATGTGACCGAACCCAGCATCTACCAAACACCTAGCGTGACCTGGAATTTGCATCATGTATCGTACGTCGTGGTTCAGCCCAACCATTGTCCGCCAGGCAAAATACGCCATCACATAGCGGTTCTTGTTTTGACCTGAAATAGTGACATTGTAAAATACATAATGTAGATTATAAACTTACGAACGGACGTTATTTTGTTTTAAATTGTAAATATTGATATCGTTCGCATAATATACACAAATGTACCAGTGCACGTGACACTGTATACTAATACACCGGGCTTCAGTCATCATACATGTATAATGCACGTAATTAATTTATTGTTGTAAAACGGCTCTCGATTCTCCAATTAGACAATGGCGTGTATATACCTCCACAATTATCTGCATGTAGAGACGTCCGTTTTTCGCCATGTGCATATGTTGTGAGAAAATGGTCCAACATCGATATGACGGCATTAGGACCGTGGATCCCTTTGCCATCTTTCTCGATGGTCTCGGCCTCGTCCACCAGGTAGTTGAACTGGCGAGAAATGCCATCGTCACGGACACCAAATATGTGAACCTGTAAATCGAGTACTAGTCGTTTTGCAATTGTATTTCAAGTTGTTCCATTTAAATTTAGTATTACAGTGTATGTGTAAATAATTACCCTGCCTCAACACAAAATGTTACCGCTTTTATTGATCCGCCAATATATAAATGTTAATATGCCGAGCACGTTAACATGGAAAATACAGGTATTAACACAATTTTGTTCCACTCACTTTTCTTGCTGTGACGAAATACATTGGTCCCATTTGTCTTGCGTGGTGGGGTAGTGCTACGTTCTGTGCAAAGTCAAACGTATAGTGACAGTGCTGAAGGTCGGTGGTACATGGCTCTGCTGGCACCTGCAGTTCAGGGGGCGTGTCTTGGAATTCCTCCTTGCTAGACCTCACACACGTTCTGTATACCTGAATTGCATTGCAGTTAAGTACATTTAAACAATTAAAAGTTGCAACATAATCATGTTTATAAAATAGGGAGAAAACATATACGTGCTGAATGCATCTAACATGCAAATGTATTTGTTTTCTAATTAATTTGTAAGCATCTTCGTATAGCCTCGTCAGTAACTGAATAGCGAACGAAGTATACATTCATTGGGCTGATACGCAGAATGACCTTCTCGCGACATATTTTGAAGGGAGACAATACATGTTTACACTATTTTCATCAATATATTAGTATGTAAATGTACGTTTCGTCATAGGTGTTCCATTCCGTCATGCATTTCATTATGGACAGGCTTAATACGGAATATTCAAACCATTTCGCCCGGCCCTAAATGACAATAGCTGTTGACATTCCGTTAAACACCAAAAGGCAATCAATAAATCATCATTCATCATTCATTACCTTGTGTTCTAGTTTTGCGGCTATAATGTGCTGCTGCAGATGTATGGATGCTTCCAATTTTTCATCGTCTGTGCGTGCGTCTGCCACCCTATTTCTGGCCATTTCGCATTTAGCACATACGTCGTCTTCTGGGGTAGCTATCTGTTTAAATAATACTCAAGTAGTATACATATATGTGTGCCAAGGCATGAATTATATAGCCTATATAATACGAAAGAAGTCGGCAAAACAAAATAATAACTAGAGCAAAGTCGATGACACTCGTGACGAAAACAATATACCCATTTTATTTCTCTCTAAAAAAGTGGGTATAACAAGTGAGTCTTATCAAACTATGGTACTAGTACAGCCGTGGTTGGTATCAGTTGACCGTTACCTTGTATGCATGTACATTGATGTACGTCTGTTTGCTAGAAAGCATTGGGTGGGATAGACCATTATTATATTATTTTTGTGTATACATATTGGTAGATTGCTGGTGCGAATGTACAGTTAACTCTGAATGGTAAGAGATTACTAATTGCATACCTAATCATTACGGTAATATGATATTAAATATATATTCAATTAGTTTATTTCTAGTACAGTATATATAACTGAAGACGTTTTGTTTCCATCACATATAACTATATTGGGATGTTTATTTACCTTAATGTGTGGTATACATTGGGCCCATATTCCCCGGAAAGCTTTGCACTTGAGTGCCCTCGAGTTGGATTCCTGTGATGATAGGGTGTACAGCGAATGAATGTAGGTCTTCGTTGTTTGTGCTGGGAGGAACACGGGTGCTGTGTTGTCACGGCCTCGTGGCGCGGCTGGCTGAGGTAACCCGTGCTCACTGCCGTATGATAGTATGAAGGACACTACTCGCCGTACATCTTCGTAGGTTACTGCATGATGCGGTGTACGTCCACTGTTACCATGTACACGTGGTACGTTTCCGTGTATTGCCAAATGTTTTATGATGGCTTGAAGCGTGGACTTGCCAACATCGTATATAATCAGGAAAGCTTGTTTACATATATGCCTTCCTTCATATGTATAGTCGTACTTGGCTCGTTTCCGCTCGCCGTACCTTGTTCGTTTGTCGTCTGGGTTCAACTTGTGCAACGCGCCCATTACGTATAGATCACGTTCGTCCTTTGTCATCTCTCTAATATTGTCCACGTGTGATTGAATAATAGTTTTATTGATAGATTTAATACAGTTTTTCATGCACCCACACCCAGTTGCTATTTTATGCAGGGTTTCTGTCTGTACGGCTTCGTCATCACTGCCATCTTCATCGTCGTTCCCATCTGTTGGTATAATATCTGGGGCTATTATATTCACCTCTTGATCGTCATCGACCTCGTGGTCCGGCATGGGCGCTGTGTATGGCTCATCCTGAATTGCCACGGGAGGTCGCACGGCGGCTGGTGTTGGGAAGTGGTCCCTGTATAGTTCGTCTACTTCCTAGAACAATTAAATAAGTATTGTTTCCGACCTTATCCTACTGGACCAGCATCTATAAAGTCGGACGTAACGCAAAAAAAAAACTCGCATTTATAAACGCCCAAAGTTATGTTTGACCTAAAATTTCACTGTTGATATCTGCGTGTTTGTTTGTTTCAATCTGTTCGTTATACTTATCACTCTAGTTCCGCGACGTAACTCCGATTTATATACATTCGAACGTCCGCGAACAGCCACCTCTCAGACTCTCCATGAGACGATTCTAAAGCACTTCCAACTTGCCAGTTTTAGTGAAGAAATTAATTGAAAAAGTTGATCAAGTTACACACCTCAACTGTAGCTCTAGATGGCTATTATGATTTACGTATCTAGAACAGCCACCTCTCCACACTGAACAGCCAGTTTTCAGTCTTCCCATGGCTGGCTGTTGTAGAGAGGTTGCACTGTATTTTGTAAACTTCCGAAACTCAGGTTTAGGGATCAGATTTTACATAGTTGTGTCCCCCCCCCCCCAACTATTAAACAAAACGAGAAATCTCGCGAAATAAAATGTTTGTTCAGTCTTGTTAGGATCGGTTACCAGGTTTAATAGTTATTAAAAAAAAAATTAAAACATCGATTTTAAAAAATGGTAAAATAAATATCCCGAGAGGGAATCGATCTCGGGCCGACAGGGTGAAAGGCGGTTGCCTTATCCATTACGCCAGTCGGGCGAGATGTAATTTAACTACGCAGCCACTCCTACTTAAACCTCACAAGCTTACCGATCGATAGAGGTTTTAATATTTAACGTCACGATTCTAAATATAGAACTGTCAGATTTGACAGCTCCGATTCGACTACAAATTACGGCTTCATCTACGAATTACGAATAGCAAAACTTTGTCATAATATTTTATAAACAAATAATGTTCATTATCAAGACAACAATGCTTGCATGATGCATATTTACGTTCGGAAAACATGAAAATTGTCGCGAAATGTATAAACGCAAGCAGTGTCTATTTGTACGGTCCTGCATTTGTGACAGCTCGCTTGCTATGTTATAAATCTTCATTTATTGATAAAATCGAATTGAAAGTTGATGCAAACAGCCCGCAAATGTGTACATAAGATATTTATGTATGTGTTATGTCTGGTGGGAATAATATCGGTATAAGATTTATTAGGGAAAAAGACCGATGAATATGAATAATTTCGATTCTTCTTCCAAACAGAAAGTGAAAGTTGGTGTGAAATTCTGTAGCAGACGGACAGATTCGTCTTGGAATATCATAAAATATTGGCTATAATAATATAAATGTAGATAGGAAAAATAAAATGTATACTCACCTGAAACTCGTCCATATCTCCACTAAACGAAACATTTACGAAAATACGTTTTATTTCATTTTTAACGAGGGCTATAGCGCACGTCTTTCACTTCCGTGTCGCGAAATGACGTCTCGGCTTCTAACGTCATTTCCCGGAACTGGCGAGAAGTGCGACAAGACCGATAATCTCAGAACCTGGCTCATATGTTAATACTATTATCACTCATTATAACAAAATCAATCGATATTAAAATATATA
>JBEVXV010000779.1:0-1973 GCA_040505915.1 Sedimenticola sp.
ATATTGAACATGTTACATGTTAAGGAAATGCCACATTATAATTATATCATTTAGTAAAACCAAAGTAATAGTATTTGCTAACACATGTGCCATAGAATGATACAAGTATTGTACATGTGATGAGAATCAGATACATCTACACGAGTGGCCGTAATGCCTTGAAGTATGTGACGTGTAGTGTTGGTTAGTCAGATTAAAAATGTGTTAATCTTGTGTTCTGCAGTCAGTTATCATTGTTGGAACAATATCATCATCAGAGTCAATTTCCTGATCTAACAGTGTAACATTGGTACAGTGTAGGCCTTTACATTCCCCACATGCTGCAGAACAGTCTAGTCCATATTTTCTGCAGCTGCATCTCCGTGTACTACAATCGCTCTTGCAATTGCAGTTGACAGCCTCTAGCAGAGCAGCTGGTGCAGGTTTCATGTCGGTGTGAACAGGACACATCCTATCATTGTTGATCTTCCATCCCCATTCCTCAGCATTCATGTCAGTTCCATTCCACTGTTGGACTTGGTGGTAAACACGGTGGCTGTGGTACTTAGCTGCTGATGAGGTGGGTGGTAAGCCGCGCGGATGTATAGAACTTGTGCTCGATGACACCTTCTGACAGAAACGTTGATGCCTTTGTACATCAAGTCTCTCGCCTGGTTTGCCGTTGTACAAACAGACCAGGGCATTTTCTCCAGCCACTTCGACGTCATTCTTAGTGGACCCCGTGTTGCAGTAGACCGCAGCCTGTTGTCTGAAATATTCACTGGACACAAGCTTCTTCAGGGCGACTGGTTTGCCAATGCCGAACACTCTGGAAGTTGTATCGCAACCCAGTATGGCATGAGCAAATGGGAGATTGTCACAGACTTTCTTGCCAAGAGTTCCTTGAACCGGTTTAATGTTCCAACATCTTGGTGTTTTCTTGGAATTCAACTTTGGTTCGGGCCTGAAGAAGATGTCACATTTAGGCTGGCACGCCTGATTGAGGAGGAGCACGAGTAAGTCCGTATCGTCACCCACAAGCACGGTGGTCCTTGTGTCGCCAGATTTAATAGCTGTCTGCACCATCAACAGATCCGCATCAGCGTCTGCATGTAATACTTTATAGCCTTTCTGTTCGAAATTGTCACTTAGCAAGTTTATAAATCGCTGCTTATTGGCCGTGCTTGACAGAAGCTCATCTTTTTTCATTGAACAGATCATGTCTTTAGTGAAATGCACTGGAACAGTAGTGCTTGATTTGGCCCGTTTGCCATGTGCGACATATTTTGTGGAAGGTCCGCTTTCATAACCATCAAACACGATGACGGCCTGTCGGTTGTATTTCTCTGAGACATAGCGCGTATAGTGGCTACAAATTGTGTCGTACGTCTCGCCATTATTCCACGGGATTCGGTGTAGAAGGGCACCGCCATCTATGACGTATTGTACATCAGTCGATGTGTAAGAGGTGTCAGAACCGTCAGCAGGCAATTGCTTCCACAAGGCATCTGCTAGACTTGATTTGTTCGCAGTAAGAAACACATTGGTAGTTTCGAAGAGTGCCGGTGGTTAACTGCAAAGTTCATACGCGAAAACGTCTTGCAGATCACCACAGCGCATGTCGGCTGTAACTAGACGCTGAACCTAGTTCTACTTCTTCCAATGGTGCGCTAGTTGATACTAGTTTTTCATCTATGCTGCTCATTTGCACATCATGACTCTGATCCATGTCCGCCCCTTCAGCTTCATCATCTCCGGTATTCAGATGTTCATCAGCCGTTACAGCAATATCACGATCACATGGTGTGGTAGGCACAGGAACGCCGAATGCATGTGCAGCTAGCATAGTGTTCAGTGCTGCATCAAACAACATATTACCACGCACAGCTCTTGACACAGCCTTACCTGTTAACATGTGACTCACTGTGTTGCTGGCGTATAACTGTTCAAGGACTTCATGTAGACCATCCTAGATCATCTGTGGATGGGTAGAA
>JBEVXV010000779.1:1983-2721 GCA_040505915.1 Sedimenticola sp.
TAGTGGTCAGTGCTGCATCAACCAGAAGATGTCCGCGGAAGGCCCTAGCGTATGCCTTGCCAGACAACATGTGAGTCACTGTATTACTGGCGAACACCACTTCAAGTAAACGTCGAAGTCCAGATCCTGCCATGACATGTCCAATGGCTCCTAAGTAACGCATGAGCGTGTGGAAGCCACCTAGTCGCAATAGAAGTCCGCGCAAAGCACTGCCTTCTGGTTCACTTTGGGTGATTGACATAGCTTTCCACCAGAGTGGTTGGTCGAATGTGATGATTGGCGTTGCATTGTAACGGGCTGCATGGTCGCATACAAATACTAATGTGGAGTAGATGCAGGACATATCACTAGGATTCATATTGATCATTGGGTAGGAACATCACAGATGACTGGCCTGGGTGTGTTCCCGTGTGTGCTGCCTGCATCATACCTGACCATGCTGGGCGTGGGGATCGTATCGTTAATGAAACTTTCCACAGTTGATCAATAGCTGACGTTTTGTCCTGTTCCTGTGAGTCTGTCAGTATTTCATACTTTAATGAGTCTAATCCACTACAAGCAGTTGCCAAGTGTTTGATGTTGATATGCCCAACTGCTGCAACATCTGCCATTGTCACAGGTTTGCGTGGTACTATACGTCTGATCTCCGTGCTAGGTGTGACTGTGGCAATGATCCCCATGCCATGAAACGTGCCCAGACCATCCATTGTCCTAATGTTATGATCCACGTTATCCGCC
>JBEVXV010000780.1:0-5456 GCA_040505915.1 Sedimenticola sp.
CAGCCTCGCGTATAATGACCATATATTGGATCAACTCTTGCGAATCCTCCTTGAACTTCCGGAGATGGATAGACATGAACACCAGAAATGCGTCTGTCCATTCCCTAATGTTTGCCACCGTGCGGGCTGAACTTTTCTTCACCTCAATTTCACCCTGTTCATTCACTACCAAATTTCCACCCCTTTCACTATTAGGTTCATTATTTCGAAGAAGTGACGACAGATTAATAAACTGCCTATTCCAAATCTTCTGACGCAAGTCGGAAGATACATGACACATTATGTCGTCCTCAATGCAACCCACGACGGAAGGTGGCAATGTAAATTCATCGTTGGGGACTGTAGGGTTTGTGGGTTGAAGGTTGCCAAGAAATGATGCAAACACATTACCATCCTGTTCCGTGGTGTCCTCCGCTCCAGCTAACTGGACCAATTCAATTTCGGGTGCCGAACTATTCGGGGTGCTAATTGGGACAGGGTCGTGATTCTGGGAACTGCCACTTGCAACCGCAGCCCGCGTTCGCACGGGCGCATTAGACCGGGCCCGGTCCTTATCTCCCTCCGTATCACGCTTCCTTTTCCTTCCTCGCGGCATGATTGTCCCTCGATGTCTTCGAAAACGTTGGATAAAGACAGATTTCTGTAGCAAATTTTTAAATTTTTCAGCCGAATGAAAACCGGAAATGTGATTGGACGACGGTGCGATGGTAACATTTGTTCAGACAAAAACATCCCTCGCATCATTCACCGGGTACAATGTGTACCTGGTGTCCACATTCCGAACGATTGATGTGGCCGTGATATAAATTGGCTCTATTATTAAGAAATAGACCCCATTATCTCAACATGGCCAATCAAAGAACAAACAATAAAGTGACTAGAATTATTTTATAATTACATATATGTGGCGTAAGATCACGGTTGAATGAATGGGGAAAACCCCGGCTGGCAGATTAACGGCTATCCAGACTCTGCATACGCTGAACCAAAACATGTACTCGGTGAACAACCCGCAGCACATGCTCAACCTCAACCCTGCTCAACCGCATGCAATTACCAGTTAAGGCAAACACCAAGTGGTGTCTGCGTGACGCCAAACGTCTGGTCACCAGTAATGCACGACGACCTTTGTGAAACACCAGAAGGTCCAATCACACATCACTGGCAAGCACACGGAATGGCGCCCCTTATTACATACAACTTTCATGCTCGCAACCATAGAACTGCCATTCCTCACCCATCCACCGCCCGCAATAATCCGCCCGCTATAATCCGCCCGCAATAATCCGCCCGCAATAATATTTCCCCACTCGCCTCCTCCTAGTGACACACAACCGCACACCTCCCAGGGTCTGGATATCCGTTAATAGAAATTATGGTATATGTTGCAGCCTTTAATGCCAACCGGAATTTTTCCCGCCCAATCAACCGGACCGCAGCCACCCCAGTTAAATGCATGTAAACAATGTAATTGTTTTGCGACCAATCTCTGCATATATTTGTACGAGTGGGGTGGCTACTAAGTTATGTACATGTGTATGCCTGTCACATGCCAAAGTTCTACTGTATACGGAGTGTAAAGCATTGTATCTTGCACTGTATTTAGATTAAATAAAGTCACAATGTCTGATTTGTTATTTCGCAAACATGTTTTTAAATCACCTCACAAGCCAGGGACCCATACATACACAAGGACTGGAAGCACTCGCATAAGTCAAAAGGCAAGAAGTACCCGGGGAGCCTCGAAGCCCCCAGCTAACTTCCATAATATTATAAAATTTGAGCTATAAAACAACTAAGACATTATAGAAAAATAGGTATTGAATGGGATGAGAAAAGTTTATATTATCGATAGTTTTCCCCGATAATGTGAGTTTAAGTTAGAGTGGTATTGACACATTCTAATACACTCCCCAAAGCATTAAACATGAAAAACGGGCAAGAGCATCGGGGCGCATGATTTCGCGAGGCTTACTATCCCTGGGGATGTACAGGTCCATGCAAAAATAAAGGTCTCCAGCATGATGTATGTAAAATTATGTTTATAAAGTGCACTGTATTTAGATACAATAAATTGACTATGTCAGATTGTCATCTCGCAAACGTGTTTTGTATTATAATACCCCTCAACAGGCAGCAGGAAAGCGACAAATGTCCGTTCTCAGCGGCGGCAACTAATGGTGGGCATCGACCGACTTCTTATGTTAATTACAGTTAAAATGTCATATCACGTAGGTCTTCCCCTGCCCATCTGGCCGCAGAACCACAGCTTTCCGTAAGTGACCGGATATCTCATAAACAAGTTTCCTGAAACATATGAGCCAAGCAACAGCAAAGAAGGTAGTAATGATACTAAAACCGGCGTGCCACCAGCCACTACTCGGGAGAACACGTACAAAGTCATTACATCTCTGTCATGCCAATATGTGAACAGACTCAACATGTGTATTATTGAAAAGTTGCCACCAACGGCATTCTTAGATAATTCTGAAACAACTGCAATGTTAACATCTAGGCCTGACAGAGATACCCGTACAGTGGCTGTCGGCACGCCAGTTCATGGCCTACACACAAATACCGTAATCGACATAGCGATCATCATCAACCATGATCGGATAGTTGCACCAGGGACAATGGCAGGAGATGCAATATTAACAGCAGATAAGCCTATTAGGAACACAAGGAATGCTTATAGCTTGCACCACCATATGTATAACGTGGTGAATGTGTACCATATTTAATAAAATAATAATAGGCATACAAATGGCGCTGCGAGCATGTCGCCCTGGCTCTTGACACGAGCGACAAAATTAGTGTTAACCGACACGTCTGGGGTTTGGGTGGGAGGGAAATTTTTCAGCCGAATGAAAACCGGAAATGTGATTGGACGACGGTGCGATGGTAACATTTGTTCAGACAAAAACATCCCTCGCATCATTCACCGGGTACAATGTGTACCTGGTGTCCACATTCCGAACGATTGATGTGGCCGTGATATAAATTGGCTCTATTATTAAGAAATAGACCCCATTATCTCAACATGGCCAATCAAAGAACAAACAATAAAGTGACTAGAATTATTTTATAATTACATATATGTGGCGTAAGATCACGGTTGAATGAATGGGGAAAACCCCGGCTGGCAGATTAACGGCTATCCAGACTCTGCATACGCTGAACCAAAACATGTACTCGGTGAACAACCCGCAGCACATGCTCAACCTCAACCCTGCTCAACCGCATGCAATTACCAGTTAAGGCAAACACCAAGTGGTGTCTGCGTGACGCCAAACGTCTGGTCACCAGTAATGCACGACGACCTTTGTGAAACACCAGAAGGTCCAATCACACATCACTGGCAAGCACACGGAATGGCGCCCCTTATTACATACAACTTTCATGCTCGCAACCATAGAACTGCCATTCCTCACCCATCCACCGCCCGCAATAATCCGCCCGCTATAATCCGCCCGCAATAATCCGCCCGCAATAATATTTCCCCACTCGCCTCCTCCTAGTGACACACAACCGCACACCTCCCAGGGTCTGGATATCCGTTAATAGAAATTATGGTATATGTTGCAGCCTTTAATGCCAACCGGAATTTTTCTTGCCACACAAATTAGTCTTACCTAGCTGATTTGCCCCAAAAATTCCTAATCTAACTCCTCGATCGCACGCCTAAAGTCTGCTAAGAAAAAATCTGAACCTGTATCCGACAAATGTACACCATCGACAAACCATACATCAGGATTGTCCACGGAAATATCTTTATGGTCAATGAATTTGCCTTCGTTGTTGTAACTCATGCGTCCATGAATGCGAAAATTTATGTGTTTCCGCTTTTGCTCAATGGCTTTAACTGATATAGCACCTCGCCACACTTTTCTTGGCATTAATGCCGAGAATACCACTCTCGTGCTTGGTAATAAATTGATAAAATGTTGTAAATTCATCTTCATAGACCAGTACAACTTTCCTGTAGATACAGTACATAGATCATTTGCGCCCAGGTGAATGACTAACATTTTAGGTGGGGGAGAATGCAGTAGCTCGAGCTGGATTTTCGGCATCAACTCACTCCACCTCATCCCCCTTCTGGAAATCCACTTGATGGTATGATGAGTGTCAAGTGTCTTTGCAATACCCCGAACATCTGCTCTTATCTCCGCCCAGTAGACATACGATGACCCTATGATCCAAACATCTGTAATAAGCATGACAATGCCATGAATCATAATGAGTTTACAGGATACTGTAACTGGTCATAGAATGCAAATCATGAATCTGACATTAAACCACTCGGTGCACTACAGCATTACTTGTATATCCCAATATTGTGCGTGCTACTGATCATGACCTAATATATCTTTTGAAGGCGTTAGACTGCCAGCGCCCCAATTTCTTGATAACAGAGTCTGCCACACCTTTCTGTGCCAGCCAGCTAGCCGCACCAATTCTGAATGAATGTGTTTGGTAGTTTGCTTTTGGCAATTTCAATGTAACTGTGGCTTTCGCTAAAACAGCCCCAAATTGATATCTGGTTAATGGTTTACCATCCTGGTGGCAGAAAAGGTAAACGCTCTTTGGACGCCTGATAAGCAATGCTTGAAGTGCTCGGACTGGGCAGCAAGGGCTGTCAATTGCAAACACATTGACCATAGTAGGAGCCCCCCTTTGATTTGTTTTAGATTTTCTTAAGCGTATTCCAATTTGTCTAGCACCCGCCATAATTTCCACATCAGTAATGAAAAGTGGTCTATCTGCCTGTAATTGAGAGGACACAACCAGCTCACTTACTCTAAATAAACCAAAAAATGCTAAGGTATATACAGCTTTGAACAATATGACCTCATATTGCGAGAAACATATTTGATGTAAAACTGTACAAATAGCGGCTAGTGTGTTGTACATAATCGGCACTCTTGTGTCCGGAGTTTTCTTTATGCGATGAAATCCTTCCAACATTCTAACTACCAAATAGTTTTGTGTTGGGTCATTTAAATTGTTCATTTTGTGTTTGAATCCAATAGCACTAACATATGTGCTAGCTGTAGTGGGTGCATAGCCACGTTTATACAAAAAGGAGATAAAATTTGTTATATTCGTAATTGACGCTGGCCATGTCTGGGGTAATGAGTGCTGGTCGCGGAATTTTGCAAATGCAGATAATCCACTATTGTACACCAGTCTGGTATTGCAAGATATGCTGGCATGTATTAACTGTCTGGTTCCCTGCTGAAGATACTCCAGAGCTGAGTGGGCATCGGTTCGGGTTCTTGCTCGGCGTTCGGGGCTAACTCTCGAAATCTTGTCATCTGAAAACGGGATAGACTGTCCGTAATGTTATTTGTATAACCTGGGATATGTTCTGCTTTCAAAACAATATTATGCTGCAGGCATTTAAGTGTCAATGCCCTAACCATCACCATAATCTGCTCCGACTTAGAAGTTTG
>JBEVXV010000781.1:0-6270 GCA_040505915.1 Sedimenticola sp.
GAGCACGGACTGTTCTGAGCCCTGTTACAGTGGACCACAAAAAAAAAACTTGACTTTTAAACCAATCTTATTATTAATGTGTAAATGATATGAATTTTATCCCCGTCATATCCTAAGTTTTAACTGTATCACTGTATATATGAACTTTTAACGAAGATAAACATCCACATAATGGCAAACCAGGCACTTGACATCAAAAGTATTACTACGCGCGGGATAACAGCCAAACTGACGACATCCACTAGAAACTACAATTTGAACATTGATAAAGCTTTACGAGCAAAATTGAAATCCTGTACAGCAGTGAAAACTGAATATGAGGTAACGGGGGGAGGTATTACGGGAGTAATGGACACAGCACGATTTGAGCTGTTTCGCTCGGCCAGTTCTGCTTTCTACAAGGAACTTCCTCCAGGTGAGGGGAAATGTGCTATTGACATTAGTGAAGACAAGAAAGGCAAAGCCGTAGTCCAGCAGACATATAAAGTTAGGCGCCAGGACTCTGACGGGCAAATCGTGGGATACACATTGAACTTATACACAACCACAAGTAAAATTCTCATAAATGGGAAAGAAATCGACCGTTTCATAAATATACATCTTCCGAGAATCCATGAAATAATGTGTAGAGCAATCACAGAATGGAAGGCCGATAATACCGACCACCTGAATGCAATCCTTGCACAGGAACTGCAACATATCTTAGACTTGAGACAAAGTCAAAACTCGAATGTAGGTGACATCAACCCCAATAATAAACTACAAATAAAGTCTACAGATGAACTTATAACGAACCGTAGTGTCTCATCTGGTCCTGATGACGATAGTTTATGTCTCCAACTGCTCGACGACAGTGCATCACCTGAACGTAAGGACAAGCCACTGAGTGCCAATAGCTCGCCCACACCGAAGAGGAACCTGGGTACCCCGCCGCCAGCCGATAACAGATGTTCCAAGTGTAACAAAAACTGTATTACCAGAGCAGTGTTATGTGAAATGGGTAACCATTGGATTCACTATCGGTGTGACAAACTTTCCAATCCTGAAATAGAGAAGATGGCCAGCGATATAAATAGTATATATAATTGTAAAAACTGCATGGCGACTAGCGATCATACTCTACTTAAGCTGCCACATAGAAGTCACCCAACTGAGGGGACCAAGCCAAATTCAAAATCCAAGAAAAATCCAAAATCCCAAAAAAGTGTAACAATGGAGCAATCATGCAATATAGCACAGGATATCCTGAACGAAGAGAACTCAGCGACATGCCCAGTATGCTCGCAGGACTTATTAGACGATGAAGCAACATGTAGTAAATGTTATGCAGTGTGTCATAGTCAGTGTATGAACACTCATGATCCAGACATATGTTTATCATGCACAGCTACTAACCAACAAATGAATATTACTCCTCATACCCAGGTACATACTGATATTGATAGTGACACTCAGACTAAGCATATTATGACTGAAAATGCACGTAGTGTGAATAATACTGATATACATCATTGTGGACAAACTAAGACGGACACAAACAACTCGAGTAATAAGAACGCTGAAGCGAAACAACAAAGAAACTCTTCAGATTCAAATACAATAAAGTTAAGAGAACTAAGACAGCTCGAGCAACGGCTTAGAAAATGGGAAGATGAATTAAAATTTCGGGAAGCAAAGTCTAAGGACATCACAAATGAATGTAGGCGCTTAGAGGAATACCTTGCCATGACAGAAGCACGCAACATTGAATTAGATAAAACCATACGTACACTACAAAGGAAAATTAACCTATTGGAAACTAATAAGGAAAATAAACACACTGATAGTGATAATAAAAGTCAGTCTCCACATAGAGTTGAGCAGTGTTCCACTACGGATGAATTGATTGGGGGAGTGAGAGATCAGGTTACAAGATATGTGCTTAGAAAGGTGGCTCAGCAAATAGACAGTATGGAAAATATAGAACTCGCACAAAATGCCAATAATTCAGTGACTAATCCAGTCAACATACATGATCCTGGACATAATATAACAGGCAGAACTTACCCTGAATCCCATATGACCAGCAATGGACCACGTACATATACGAACATATCTCATACGACTAATCATTCAAGTGACCAGGTGCCACATGTGCCGTGTCCCCCTGTGACCGTAAGGCAGCCCATGAACATTCCTAGTGAGAAGCCTGCATTAACTACTCAAAATAATATAAATCAACATTTTGATCCCCCAGTTACTGGACAGTTTGAATATAATACACCCATTATCAACAACTACACTAATAACAGTAGCCAACATGCCTACGCTGAACAACGTCAAACGGGAGACAAGCAGACCCAACCACAGGTACTGTTTCCGGCAGCTTCCAATAGAGTAGACTACATCCAGGGGCAACCGAGGGCCACAGACAATGCTCAAGCATTATATGTTGGGCACCCACTCTACTATACGGTGAATCAGCATGAATTTGAATTTAGTAATACTCAACCCCAGCAGCATTTTTTAAGACGGGCCCCGCCGTACAGGCCAATGAGATAGCACATGAAGAAAAGCCGGGGGGAGCACATAGGGGGGAGCTAAAAATAGTAACATTCAACTGTAAAAATTTGGACACTGCAAAAAATACTATTGATAAGTTATCGCGCATGGCAGATATTATTATGCTCCAGGAGCACTGGTACTTTGACTGTCAGTTGTCGCGACTGGAGTCGATACACCCACAACTCACAGGAGCTGGAAAAGCAGTAGATACGGGAGACCCGATCCTACCGGTACAGATGCCTAGGGGGTATGGTGGAACAGCACTAGCCTGGAAGAAGGATATCGACCATCTTGTTACAACCATACCTGATGGAGGAAACAGAATACAGTGTGCTGAATTGAATGGGGAAGTCCCAGTGTTGCTGGTATCCGTATATATGCCGTGCAGAGGACTCAAAGATAATTATGAAGACTTCAGCGACTGTTTAGACCAACTACATGAAATACACCAAAAATATAGCAATAGTCATCTAATAGTCATAGGAGGTGATCTCAACGAGGACCTTGTCCAGAGAAAGCAGTCACGTAGAACAGACGCATTGGTGAAATTCATTGAAGAACATAGTCTAATGACAAAATATACATTGAAAACCTATATGGACTCAAACGGAGTAGATGTCTCAACTATAGATTATATATTATATGGAAGTAATATGGCAAACATGGTGACCTCACTACTTAGAATTGAAGATGCCCATGCAAATGTCTCTGACCACTATCCAGTTCAATGTCAATTGAAATACCATATAGATCCGGCTGAAATCAAGAATAAGGAAATAATGAAGCAGGCGCGAGTCAAGTGGGATAAGGTAGATAAGGATTTATACATAGCACTAGTTAATGAAGGAATGACAAACCTTAACGTAAACAAAGACTCGATTGGTGCCTTAGACTGTGCGATCACGAAGCTAAATGACGTCCTATCCGAAAGTGCGCAAAATGCAGCCCCAAGAGGAGTTAAAAGGGCAAAGAAAGCCAAATTAGCAGTATGGTCAACTGAAATACGTACAGCCATATATAACAAAAAGGAAGCATTTTATGCCTGGAAATGTGGAGGTAAACCCACCGACAAAACAAATGGCCTAGTTGTTAACAAAAAGAACACTACCAAAAACCTCAGAAAAATATGCAGACTCGAGCACTCTGAAGTTAAACGTAAAGAACGACAAGAAATACTTGACGCAAAGTCCAGCGATATGGCATTCTTCCATAAGCTAATTAATAAGCAGAGAGGCAAACTGAAGAACTGCATTAATGAACTTCATGTTGATGATCACATACACAAATCACCACAGGCAATAATTGAAGGATGGCACGACCATTTTGAACAACTAGCTAGTGTAAAACACATCGATACATTTGACCATGAATATGATAACCTTGTTACTCAGGAAATGCTCGAGATCACAGACATAAACAATATATTGAATCAACAACAACCTAACAATATAGACATAAAGCAGGTCCGTAAGGCAATACAATCGCTGAACACTGGAAAAGCTCTGGACGCGTATGGTGTGGCCGCGGAGCACTTCAGATATGGTGGAGAACAGTTATTGCAGATAGTAACACTTATTATTAATAAGATATTGCAGCTCGGAGAAGTGTCAGACTCCATGAAACTAGGGATCCTTACACCTGTCTTCAAGAAGAAAGGCACCGCACTGGAAGCTAAAAATTATCGTGGAATTACTATAACGCCCACAATGTCAAAAATTACAGAAGCAGTATTACGGGAAATCATTAAACCAACTGTACTCAACAGTCAAAACATGTTGCAAAGAGGATTTACAGCTAACTCCTCGCCCCTGAACTGCTCCCTGCTGTTAGATGAAGTGATCCGTGAATACAACGACGTAAAGAAGCCGGTTTATATCGCATTCCTTGATGCCAAGTCCGCCTTTGATGTGGTTTCCCATGCCAGCTTGATGAGGAAGTTGTATCATATAGGAGTAGAGGGTGGTCCGTGGGAAGTTATCAACTCGTTACATAAAAATGCCAAAACATCAGTAAAATGGGACGGACTAATGTCGCAGTCATTCATATGTCAACAAGGAGTAAGACAGGGTGGTATACTTAGTACGGACCTATACAAAGTTTATATAAATGATCTATTGAACAGATTATGTGAAACTCAATGTGGAGCTAAAGTAGGTGAAATTAACTGTGTTGCGCCAACCTGTGCTGATGATGTAGCCATTATAAGTGACAATCCAGAAACATTACAATCTTTAATCAATATAGCAGTAGACTATAGTCAGATGGAAAGATACTTACTACAACCCACAAAAAGTGTAATACTGAAAATACAACCAACATCACGGAAGCATAAATCAAACGTAAACTACCCATGGACATTGAATGGTGTCGAAATGCCAGTAGTGGACTCATGTATGCATATGGGAATACTGCGATCAGCCTCCACTGAAGAAACAGCTGTAGACGCAAATATAAGAAAGTCTAGACGAACCATATACAGTTTAATGGCGTCAGGGTTACATGGGGAAAACGGTCTGGACTCTGAAACGGCAGTACATGTGATGCAGACGTACGTTTTACCAATCTTAGTATATGGAATGGAAGTTATATTGCCAAAACCAAAACTAATTGAAAAATTGGAAATGTTTAACAAGAAGCTCTTAAAACAGATCTTATCCCTACCAGTAACTGTAGCAAACCCGGCTATATATATACTATCCGGCACCATACCAATTGAAGGAATAATACATAAACGAGCGTTGACCTTGTTTGGGAATATATGCCGGCACCCGGAAAGTACCATAGAGAAACAAATTGCAACTAGACAACTACAGGTTAAAAGCCATGATAGTAATAGCTGGTTCGTAATGATAAAAAAGATCCTGCTGAAATATGAGTTAATTGACCCAGTTGACCTACTGAACAACCCACCTACAAAATACCAGTGGAAAAGGATGGTTAATACCGCAGTGAACCACTTCTGGGAAATGAGAATCAAAGATGGTGCTAAGAATTATTCTAGCTTAAGGTACTTGAACATTGAAAGTTATAAACCGGGACATAGGCATAATCTAATTCGAAATGTGGTCAGTGAACGCGAAATAATGCGCATTAACACAAAGTTGAAAATGACGACCGGAACATATATCCTACAAGTCAACCGTGCCTCCTTCAACCAGAACATCCCAGACCCAACGTGCATCCTCTGCAAAACTGAAGATGAAGACATGGAGCACTTCCTTCTGCGATGTCCCGAGTTGGAAGCTGTCAGGAAACCTATTCTGTCCTGTGTAATAACCGCTTGTAGTGGCATAGAGCTAGACTTAACATGCTACTCAACACTAACCCAGTTAATCCTGGACTGTACAGTATTATTAGATAATCACGCACATACTCATATAAGAGACATAGAATTCCACTCCAGACGGCTAGTGTTTGCACTCCACTCTGATAGATACACAAAGTTGTCCCTAGTGTCACCTAAAAGGAAAAGGGGAACACGTCGTCGCACACCAGTATAATTCTACGTAGTGTATCATACTGTAAATATGGTGATGGTGACATATGGTGATGGTGACATTAACAAATAGTAAACTACAATTCTACTCGCAAGAGGTGTGCCCTAGCGGCAGAATTTATACAACAACAACAACAACAACATGGCCGTCGCTAAACTTTCAAGCGGGATATTGTTCTGTGCCGACGATTTACGGTTTAATTTCTCGATCTTGTGGTGTAATTACGTCC
>JBEVXV010000782.1:0-4275 GCA_040505915.1 Sedimenticola sp.
GCAAAATGCCGCTCTCAACAAATAAATATCAGGACCCAGCGTTCACTCATTGGTCTATCTACCCCTAGCCCCCCCTGTCACACAGAAAGCGTCCCTTTGTTCGACGCATGCGCAAATACATCAGGTTTAAATTTGCTGACTTCTTGAATGGCTGAAAATTAAAATCGTCTCACCATTTCAAGATTTGCTGCTCTCATCAAGACTCGGGGGCCCTATTTTTTTGGGCTTAGTGTTGATATCCTACCCATAGATCATTAGTTTTCATTGGAATTCTGAAATATCGGGTGGTTTATTGAAATTTGTTATTGAATTTCACGCGTCTAACTGACAATGGATGGGGTAAATTCTCTCGACTCGGCTGTGTACGATCGTAGTCGACGGGCTGAACCCTGAAAAAAAAATTTCCGTGATCACATTTGTAAAATTAGGTTTCTGTGTTCCATTTTGTAGATACATATATAAGAAACAATTTTAGCCTGGGTAACCTTCTGGGAAGGTGTCTATTCTCCAGAAATATGCAAATTAGTGCGGCCATTGCCGAAAAATCTATTTTCTACTATATCTCAGCTAATACTGCAGATAACTGCATATATAAGGTGTCTATACCCATGTTTTGAGGGTCTGAGATCATGATAAAACTATAGTTGGATTGATTCCGTGTGTTTGTGGCATTTTAGTTATTACTAGGAAATAAAACTCCTTCCGAAGTGACTAAATGTGTTTAACATATGGCCGCACTAATTTGCATATGTGATCACGGAAATTTTTTTTTCAGGGTTCTCTAGAAAATATATTCCATTGACATGAAAATTGACATAGAGCGTTAAAAAGTACAGCAACACTTTATTAAATAATAATGACACCAGTAGTGAATGCATATTTCACACTATAGATACATATACCATACTCGGATTGATGCTTCATCTAAAGATTATACACATGATAATGTACTCTATATACATACATATACAATTTCTGAAATTGTACTTGAACCACCATTGCTATACATGAGCAAATATTTAGAACACATGCCCCCAAAACAATTTACCAAAGGATAATCTTTCCTTTTAATCTCATCGTAATGCTCAGTAAAAGGTATTAAATGATATTCAATTATCAATGATATTCAATGATATTCAAAGTCAAATTTGCTAACAAAAATACCACAATTGGTAATCGTTATTTGAATATCCTCAGTAGTAATATGTCTATAATACTGGTAACAAAATCACATGAACCCTGTTAGAAAGCCAGAAATATTCAGAACAACTGCCATGTCACTAATTACTCGATGTCTGACTCGTCTGAATCGCCAAGGTCAGCTGGGACCCTGTTCCAGCAGTTTTCACACATGCACATCTCTGTACATGAAAATCCGCGCTGTCTGCAACCACACCTTCTGGTGCTGCATGCATGCAATGATTTGCATTGGCACTTGACACTGTTCAGAATCATGTCTGGTGCGCGAGGTTGGGTCATCCAAACAATGGAGATCTCTTTTCCCGAAACCGTCCAACCGTGACCATGAGGTGATGGGGTGTTCATGTCTGCAAGCAAACATCGTCGCCAGATGGCTGCTTGATAGTTGGCTCGACGTAGGTGAAGGACGGCTGAATCATGGCACGGAGGCAGTTTGGTGATGTCCTTCGTTGTGCGATTCCATTTGGAGTTGCGGACGTCATTGGTGCTGGTGTATTGAGTACCACTATACAGTATGCATATGGCTCTCTCAGCCTGTTGTAATGTGTTCGCGGTTGGGTTGAAATTGGTTCCTAGTGAACACATTGCCTCGAGAAAGTCGGAGTTTTCCTCGAGAAGTTTCATCGTCGTCTTCTTTCCTCGCCCAGCAAATTGACTTGTTGAGTCACAGCCCCCAAATGCGTGCATACCCGGCAAGGCTTTGCACATTTGAGCACCTAGTTGTCTGGAGATGGATGGTACACTGATGTATCGCCAGGCCTTTTGCTGCTGTACTCGGAACACCAGAGGGAACGACTCCGGATCTTCCCCACAAACGAAGACTGCCAGTACCAGGACATCTGTGTCTGGTGAGCGAATTAGTATAGGCTCGTTACTTTCCACAGATGCGTGTTTTGCGTGGAAGAGAAGTCGAGTATCAGCTTCCTCGTGAGTACAAGTGAGATCAACTTGAAAGACACACTGCAGATATCCATCAGCACTCTTCAGCTGGAAACACTCAACACCTGCCGTGACATACACAGTACGCTCACCAATGTGTTGCAAATACTCATCTGCCGCCCAAGCTTTGAGGAAGAATCTAACGAGTTCCTCTTTGTAAGATCGACTGCGCAGCGCTCTTTTCAACTGACTTGGCACACGTTGATTACCGGACCGTATCGTGTACTGCAACGCCCCACCAAGGATCTTTTCTCGATGACTTTGTTCTGCTTGCTTGATAGATACCTCGGGATAGGTATCTACAACCCAGTGGATGAGAGCTCGGTTTCCTGTGCCTTTAATCATCAAGAGGAACACTTGAACAGCCAGATCTGCATAGGTGGTAGCAGGTTTGCTGATTGATTGAAGCACGGCCATTGCATCGATTATGTGGGTGCTTTGTTGTGGTAGGACTTCATCTGTTGCCAGGCTGGATAGGATATGCAGCAGATCTGCCTTATGGTTGGCATGCTTGGCACCATCTGCGTCTGCAAGTGACCGAGGAACGCTTGTCAGTTCATAGGATAGTAGCACATCACGAGCCACTTGTCCATCGCGACCAGCATCAAAAAAATGTGCAAACACAGCTGTTGTTTCTTGCTGAGTGTCAACATGGCCGGTGCTTCGTGTGTTTGCGGTAAATGATGCAAACGTCTTGAGCGAGTGTTTCGGCAGAGGATCATGGAAAGGCGTCTCACCGTCGGGACTCAGTCGCTCTGTAGCAAAGGTATGCACAGCCTTCAGCCCTACTTGACCTGCCGAAAGGAGGTCATTCTCCATTGATGGTGAAGCATGCTTTCCCGAGCTGATATGAGTGATCACTTCATGCTGCTTGAAAGGATCGACCAAGTTGGTGACGGTTTGAACTATTTCTTGAATAGCTTTTTCGTCTCGGGCTACACGTGTGGCTCCGCCGTCTTTGTGTGAAGTGGAACCTCCTTCACCCATATAGCACAAGTTCTTACTGCACTGGTAGTACTTAGCCTTGTCTGCAGCAGTCCAGATCCACTTGTTCACACTGGCATGCTGAAGTGTCTTTCCAATTAGGCCTCCACTCGTCTTTGTGTCCTTATTGATGGTCACCTCTATGGTCTGGTCATGAGGGATACTAGTGAACGTACGGTTTTCTGTGAGCTGAACAGCGAATTCTCCTGACATGAGGCGGTTGTGTAAATCTGGATGTGTTTCTGGCAGCTGTAGCATGTCCAGTATGTACAGTGGTACATAGCGGCTGTAGTTCGTCCGATCATATGCCGCCATCCAGGGCAACATCTCCTGCAAACACCGGAGGTGCATTGGCCAATCGCGGGTTCGTGTTGAACGGATGAAACAAAGAAGCAGCTGCACCATGTCAATGAACTCAGACCAGAAGGTTTCGTTTGGACCACAATGAGATTGGAATCTTGAGAAGTCTCTTTGATGCTCGAGGAAGCTTTCTGACGACACCAGATTCTGCAAACTTTCTGATGTCTGATTCCGGCGATGTTCTGAAACCAGTCCGCACAAGTCACCCATGTCAGCTGTTTCACTCCCTTGTTCTTTGGCCATCCACTCCAAGAATGCTGCCCAACGTAGACGCCACATGGCTTCATAAATCAGCTTCAATGAATAGATGGCCCGGTTGTAGTGTCTTCCATTCAACACCTGATCCACGCTGCCACATGCCAGGATGCCAGCCTCAACCAGTACATCTCGCAGGCCAGCACTAGCGTAACGACGGCCGATGACTGCAATGAAAGTCATGCTCACATGGAATCCTCCCATACGTAGCACTATGCGTTGTAGGCTATCTTTAATGCGTGGATTATTGCAGACTTCTACAGCCTTCGCATATACTGCTTGGTCGACGGTGATAGCAACGGAAGGTATCTGGACTTCAGGGGAGCCAGACTTGTAGTCCAGAATGTCCACAGTATCTATCGCATTCGTCAAGACTGTATACACAGTGGCGAGATCTCCAGAGGATTCATTGATTACCGGCATGTAGCCTATGTTTTGTGCGAGTTCAACTTCATCACCACTGCAGAGGATTTGATTATGACGGCTCCATCCGGGGACGACCTATCAAATAGACATATACATTGGCTTGTTCCATGT
>JBEVXV010000783.1:0-5616 GCA_040505915.1 Sedimenticola sp.
GTTTGACTCACGTGGTACCAAATACCGGTGCATAGGTAGTAAATGTTCTACGGTTAGAATACACCAAAAGTTTCGAGTGCGTAACGTATTATTCTGTATTCTCAGCCCTAAGCTGTAGAAGCACTCAAGTAATGTCCACTAGTATGTATTCCAACTTCTTGGTAATATCTCACAAGTATTTTGTACTATTAATTGGTGGCGCGTGTAAAAGAAAATGTTTTGTTTTTGTTTTTTTATACATGTATATACATAAATTTATTGTTTTGCAAAGCGACATGTTGCTAGAATATAGTCTTCTAACTGTTCTAACAAGTTGTCTCTGCTTTCCTCATGATTGTCCTTTCCTGATGATCCTACATTCAATATTATATTGGCGTCTCGATCGATGATTCCTGTTGTTTGTTGAATTTTTGTCCAGCATCTTTCCCTTTCCATGTGGTAAGTTGGACACTGAAACAAATAGTGCCCAACTGTTTCCACACCCCCACACTGGCAGAGGTTTGAGTCCTTGTTCCCAATTTTGTGTTGGTACTCTCCTAGTCTGGCGTATCCGGTTCTGAGTTGAGAGATGGCACATTCACTTAGCGGCGATTTGTACACGTGTTGTATTTTTACACCAACCTTTGGTCTATACTGGAATAAATGTCTTCCACGTTCTGACCTATCCCACCTATCCTGCCATTTCATCAGCCCAGATTTTTTAACCGCTAATTTTACGTCCCCCACTGTTGTGATTCCACTATCTTCCAGGTTTGCTGCTTCTTGTGCTGCCTGTTTTGCCAGCTGGTCAGCAATCTCATTGCTAGAAATGTCAGAGTGTCCAGGTGTCCATGAAATTTCTAGGGTGATACCCTTTATTTTCAATTGCTCTGCAGCTCTCTTTGTTTCTCTTACAGTTGATGCATGTGAAGTGGCTTCCCAGCCCAAGGTGAGTAATCCCACAACCGATTGACTATCCGAGAAAATATGGAGTTTGGATATTTGTGGATTAATTAAATCGGTGATATATTGGATTGTCAGTAGTATCGCCACTAATTCGCCCAGCAAAATCGATCCACATTTGCTAACTGCCCGTTTCAAGCATACTGGATCCTCACTATTTGGTATGTGAATACATGAACCGGAGCCACAGGGGCCTGGGTTCCCCATACATGAACCATCTGTAAAGGCTATGGCAGTGGTCGTGTTACACCCTTCAACCATTGTACCTATTATGTCTCTTGCTGTGGCTTCTTGTAGTTTAGTCCTATTTTTAGAGGATCCGAGTGATTGCCAATACTCTGGTTGTTCTCTGCTTGGCTGAAGTGTTTCAAAATAATTCATTTCCTTTTCCAGAGTATGCAATTGTATTCCAGTATTAGAAGTCATGTCTGCCAGCTGCATATTTATCATTCCAAATGGGGAAAGTCTCCGTTCTTGTTGTCCTTGCTCCATAAAGTTATTCCATGAAGACTTGATTAGGTTGCTGTTGTCTTTCATCATGATCCTTGTCGCTTCTCTAATTGACAATTCCTCTCGTCTTAATGACAACGGGATTACGCCAGCTTCCACCTCCATCGCTTCTATTCCGGATGTTCCTGGGAGTCCTAGACATATGGCCAGGCCTTTCCTTTGCACGCTCTCCAGCGAATCACAATTCCCATTTTGCCACACTGAGGCGGCATACTCTATCTGTGGCAATATAAGGGCTTTGTACAGTTGTATTAAGCATTTTGGTTGAATACATTCTGATTCTTTGACTTTCCGTAACAGTTCAACAGATCTATGTGCTCTCGTTCTTATAGTTTCCATGTGCTTTTCAAATCTTAACTTTTCGTCCAAGGTCACTCCTAGTATTTTAGGGTTTTTGTTGTATCCTATGGGTATGTTGTTTATTGAGAGGTGCGAAGTCTGCCACTGTTCAGTGATATTTGAGTCCAAGGAGAAGACACAGAATTCTGTTTTTGTCAGATTTAATTTCATCCGCCATTTTCTTGACCATTTCTGAACTTCCTTCAAATCTTCTTCCAGAGATTCCATTAATTGCTCTACGTTTGATCCTGTCTTCCATATTGTGCCATCATCCGCAAATTTTACTTTTTGACTCATCACATTGGTGTAAATGTCTGAAGTATATAGGTTGAACAGCAAGGATGAGATTACAGCCCCCTGTGGGAGCCCTATCAGTGAATCAAATTTTGGTCCTGTTTCTCCTCTGATAGTGATGCTGGCTTTTCTTGTAGATAGGAAATTACATATCCATTTCCATATTCGTCCTCTAATTTCCATGTCATATAGCTTTGTCATCAAACCTTCCCTCCAGACACTGTCGTATGCTTTTTCAAGGTCGATGAATATTGCCACAGTGTGTTGTTTCTTGTTAAAACCGTTGAAAATATCCTGTGTGAGCCGTAACAGTGCCTGGCTTGTTCCGCGAAATCTTCTAAACCCTTCCTGTTCCCTGTCCAACAATTTGCGGTGTTCTACGTACCCATACAATCGGTGTGTTATTATTTTTTCCATTCCTTTGCATAAACAACTTGTGAGACTAATTGGTCTGTATGAGCCTGCGTCATGATAGGACTTCTTCCCTTGTTTCCTTAAGAATTTCACTTCTGCTTCTTTCCACTGTGCCGGAATAATACCGGTCTCCCATGACTTCTGGAATAGCTTATGGATTGCTTCAGTCATCTCATTCCCGGCATTTATCAGTAAATCTGTGTAGACTTTGTCTGGACCAGGCGCTTTGCCTTTGTTTAACCGCTGCAGTGCCGCTTCCACCTCGCCTCTATCAATGTCGTAATTTAATAAATCCTCTTCCATCTCACCTGTATTTGTGGATGACTCGCTTTGATTCAATTCTTCCATTTTCGTGTTCACAAGTTCCTTAAAGCCTTCATCAAATTCACAGTCTTGTAGATGACGTCCTCCAAAAAATATGTTCTGTAAAATGTTGCATTTCTCTAGGTTGTCAAAAATGGGTGTATGATCATCATCCAAAAGTGGTAATACTCCTCCATTGTTGTAGTCTTGGTATGACGTAAGATTCTTAAAACTGTCCCACATGTCCTTCTGTGATTTAGCCATGGAAATTTTCTTGCATAAGTTTTGCGTCCACTCTTCTTTGGAATTCTCTGACATTTTCTTAAATACATCCTCCTTTTCCCTTAAGTTATTGAAATTGAATGGGGTTCTCCTTCGTTTGTATGTTTTTTTCGCAATATTTAATTCATGCTTTGAAGATGCTGTTTCTTCTGTCCACCATGGAGGTTTCTTCCGCCTGTGCTGAACTCTCGACAGTTTCATGGGTACCGCTTTTGTTAGACATTCCATATAAACTAGCATAAATGAATCTGCCATCTCATCCACGGTTTCGTATAGATTGGTGTTGCTATTCCACTCCTTAAACCCAGTCTCAGTAGTTGAGCGCCATGTGTCCCAGTCTGTGTTGCTGGTGGCCCATCTTTCTATATAGATGGGATCTCTATCTGGTAATTTGTATAATTCAAGTAACACTCCAATATGGTCTGACCTTACATTCTCATGTGTTAGAGTTTGACAAAATTCAACCTCTTGACTGAGTTTCGGACTAATCAAGAAAAGATCGATAACGCTGTCACTGGCTCTCCTGGTAGCTTGTCCATCATTCATACAGATTAGGCCACTTTCATGAAGATATCCATCTAACAGTGTTCCACATGTATTAACTTTGATATTGTTCCATGCCAGGCTTTTTGCGTTAAAATCTCCTGTGACTAAAACGTGGTGAAATTTTGATTTACAGTTCTTAATTATCTTTATAAGGCCGAGCATCTGGTCATTCTTCTGAGGGGGGATATATGCTGTAATAAGTAAAAATGATTCTTTTGATTTCACAGAAACTTCTGCACAGATGGCTTCAACCTCCTGGTCTTCAAGTTCTGCTCGTCTTTGAATGTATACTCCATCTTCATCGTCTTTATACAGTATAGCAACACCTCCATACCCATCTCCCCTGGCTCTACTAATCTTTGACCAACATCTGAATTTCAACGGCTCCTGTATTGATTCAAAAGTTTCTGACAAACATAACAAATCTATGGAATTATTATCAACAACATAATTTACACTTGATTTTGCCGTATTCCAAGATTGGCAATTTAAGGACAAAATTCTCATTTTATAAAATAATATTTTTCCTGTAGCTTTGTAGCAACTTTTGGTATTCCGGACACTGTCGTGAGGAGCTGGAATGACCAGCAGAGCAATTGGCACAACTTTTCGGTGATTGACACTTGTCAACTGTATGAGATGTGGAGCCACAATTTTCACATTTACTAGGATAAGTACAGTTATTTGCAATATGACCGTAACGCTGGCAAGAAAAGCAGCGTACGACCTTGTATTTCCTTGATGCTTCACAGAAAGCTTTTTTTCCATTCAGTTTGAAGGGGTATGTGATATGTAGAGCTCTTTCTAAATCCTTATTGGCCTCAAAATCAACTTTCCAAACTGGCATAGGCTTTCCACTATGTCTGTGTAGTAGTCTTCTTAAAGCTACAACGCGGCACGCTTTATAGGTAAGAAACTGTTCTAACTCTGCTTTACTGGTATTAATGCTTATGTTTTTAAGGAATCCAACTGTACCCGGAGTCTGTCCTTTCGGTCTGTGAACTTTCTCTTCCGCACCAAATACTGGACCAGGCCAATTATTCTCTAATTTCCTTGCTTCTTCACTAGATCCAAGGTGTAGGGCAATTCCACCTCTTGGTAAGCTGTAATAGTAATTCACTTCAGTTAACTGAGGGTGTTTGTTTAACACTTCTTTAATACGTTTCGAACTCTTCAACTGCTGAGGATTTTCTGTGTTGTCAACGACTAAAATGTTTTTATCTGAATTAAAGTCACATGTACTTGTGCTCTGTTCTTGTATGGTTGTGTCCGATTGTACGTCTAACGTAGCTGTAGTGGTCTCTGTGTATGAATCTTCGCTCGGTATCCTTATCCACGGGGAACCCTTAATTACACAGAAAATGCACGTATAGTCTATGTTGTGCCGCCCCAGTTCAGAGATATTGTCTTCTGACACGCAAGCACACTCTGAGTGCCACCACTTATCACACTGATCGCACGCGATCCAAACTGTATAACTATATCTGCGAATTGGAGCGAATGACTGCAAGCAGCCGACACACTTCTTATTTTCTTTGACCTTAGATTCAGAGTTATTTGTTATTTCATTATTATTTTTGCTAGATGTGGGAGTATTGACTTTTTTCTCTTGGATCCTATGACTTCTTCTTATTAGAGGCATGTTAGAAGCTGTAAAAGCCGAGAATTGCTTGATATACACACATTTTGAAATTGTTTATGTTGTTGCTAGGTGATGTCATAACTACATAAGTAAGAAAGAAAATACAATAATACAGAAAGTACATGAGGTATGAGAAACAGGAATTTGGGAATAATTTCAGTTCAATTCAGGTATACTTCTCTTCCTTCTTGATTATTCACACTGGATTCAATGTCTATATAGACAGGAACTTGTAATATAATTAATTCTACTTGAAAATAACTTACCTTACGTAATTATAGACAGCGTTGCCTAGCGCAACGTCATGACGCAACATTAATCTGATTATCGCCATTAGGCGTGAA
>JBEVXV010000784.1:0-5406 GCA_040505915.1 Sedimenticola sp.
TTAGATAAATGTTTAACTATATGCACATGTACCCACATTGAACTGATGTGACAGCAGATTGAATGAATGCCATGGCCGGAAGTAAAAAATGAATGGCTGCGCAAGACAACACTTCAGAGAGGCATAATGTCAATTGTTCTTGGTGGATAATGCTCTCCAGCGCTGCCAGCTGTTCTGGTTACCAGCCACGACGAGAATGTTACATAGCCAATCGCACCATGAGCACAACCTCACAGTCCGTATAAGCCTGCACAATACAAGAAACAGGGACAGACACAAACCACCTGGGAGAAAACGGGTGGGAGGGTTAATTTAGCCAAATTATAATTAATTTAAATGTAAATTTGGCGATTTATTTAGGAATTAATTAATAAACGTTCACCCACTGTTGTCGATTTCCGAAAAGGCCTTTGTAACCACAAGCGACCAATCAGGAGATGCCGCCAAACACGGCACGACATGCGCTATCAGCTATCATGAGGGAGCAACGCCTCGCATGCGTACAGCGATCAGCAATCGGTCGGGCCCACCGCGATCCCTAATACCCCCGCGTATGGCAGCCTGCAACATATTACAGACTTATTGTGTAATGTTACAAGCAGACTAAATAACATTGAACAAAACCAAAACACTCGTTTGGGGTCGATTGAGCGACATATTGACGTTATAGAACAACAAGTTAGCCATATTGGCTCGATTAAGCAGAGTATTTCTCATGTTGAGTCGCGCATTACGATCATGGATAGTGAGATATCGCAAATCAAACAGAAAGTGACCGACTATGACCATAGTATGTCGTGTATGAGTGACATTTGTGACGATATCTTGAATACAAAGGAGGTAACGGACAGGTCACTTAACTTTCTGAAATCTGCAAACGCGGGACTAAATGAAGCGGTGTTAGATTTACAGTGTAAATCCATGTCGGACTCCTTATTATTCGCGGGAATCGACGAGCCGGCATTACGACCAGGGGCGGATCCAGAAGATGCGAAATCTACGTTAGCGGAATTCCTCCGTTGCAATATGGGTTTGGATACAGACTTCGAGATGGAGAATGTATATCGCCGTGGTAGATTCAACCCACGGTATCGATACCCGCGCGGCATTGTGGGACAATTCAGAAAACGTTCTGATCGTGAAATTGTAAGACGGGCGGCACCAGATAAACTGAAAGACAAACCCAAATATAGCATCAGAGAAATATTCCCCTTAGAAATAGAAAACAAGAGAAAACAGCTTTATCCTATTATGAAGCGGTTGAAACTAAATAATAACAATCGTGTAAACCTATTCAGAGACAAGTTATACCTTAATGGTTCGTTATACATTCCGTCCGATTCTGAACTTAACCAGCAGCCGAGAAGTGTGTACAATCAGCAGTACAACAATCAGAACAGTGTTAATATTCCGGTGCACGGTAACAATACACGACACATTCCGGGCAGAGCACCAGCGAACATGGATTTCAGCAATAGGTGGTCTTTTCCAACGCGATCTGTACCCCCACGCACAGAAAGTGACTCCATCCTCCGGACACCGGTCCACAACCCCTACGATCCCCTTGAAAACGTAAACAGTGGTATGAGTTCGGCTCCTGGCAAACAGAAAGCCAGATCGCCATTGGAGGGCGACCAGACATATAAGAAACAACGCGAGAGCAGTGTCCAGTATATTCCCCCGTCCCCCATTATAACCATGCCACCAAACATTCACACTGTCAATCTTGGTTTTGGAAGCCCACCTGGAGCCGCCACTGGTGTCTCGCGGCCTGATGAACCGACGCGTGGTAATACCGCTACGATCACGGGATCAGATCCTGAACCAATGACATCGGCGTAGGGACACACAGAGGGTGGTGACAATGTGAATATATTATCGTGGAACTGTAATGGCCTTGCCGAATATAAACGTAATAACAATGAATTTAGAGAGATATTGACTGTAAATGATATTATATTTTTGCTCGAGTCGTGGACGGATAGTGACACAAATATTGATCTGACAGGTTATACATGCTATAATTTTTATAGAAAATTCAAACACAAAAATGCAAAGCGCAATAGTGGTGGAATTGTGATATACATAAACGATCATGTGAAACGAGGTGTAACGGTAGTTAAATCGCATCATGACACCATTGTCTGGCTAAAACTAGATAAGGCCTATTTCTCATGGGATCGTGATATGTATGTATGTGGTGTATATATGTGGGGCGATGATTCGCCGGCACATAACAGAGTAGATGCTGATTTGTTTCAGTTATTACAGGACGATATTAGTAATTTTGAGCAATTAGGGCGTGTATTTGTAACAGGAGATTTCAATGGCAGGGTTGGTCACAGATTAGACTATATAACACATGATGCAATAAACCCTGAAACAGACAGTTCATGGTATACCCCGGATGTGCCACTTGATAGAACCACAATGGATAATGTTGTAAATACACAAGGTAACAAATTGTTGGACTTATGTAAGGCCACTTCACTACGATTAGCTAACGGTCGTCTTGGTTCTGATTTGCACAAAGGTTCATGCACATACTACAGTAGGAACGGCTCGAGTGTGATAGATTTTCTATTGGTGAATTACAATGACTTCAATTTGGTACATAATTTTGCAATCCAGAATTTCACAGAATTTAGTGATCACGCGCCACTGACCTTTTCTCTTCGTGCGTCTGTACATAATGGTAACGAGGGGATTAACGGTGATAAGCAGCATGTATACTTTCGCTGGAACGACACTTTAAATGCGGATTTTCGCAGCACATTGATTAGTAAGTTGCCTGATTTAAATAATATTTTACGTAATGTAAATTTGCATGAAAGGAAAAGCGTCAGTGATGCGGTAACCAGTTTTGTCAACGTTATACGTGATGTTTCCGACCCGTTGTTTCAACGTACACGGACTCATACAAGTGGTAAATTTGTAAATTCTGCATTGTTTGACAATAAGTGGTTTGATGATGAATGCAGGGTCAGAAAGCGGGAATACACTGGAGCACTTTTTACATTTAATGCAAATAAAAGCGCAATTAACAGAGTGAATTTGTGTAATAAAAAATGTGCTTATAAGAAACTGATAAAACGCAAGAAATATGCATATGAACACAGACGTGCGCGAGATATTGAACGGTTAAAGGGCAAACAACCGAAAGAATTTTGGAAATTATTCGCCAAATCACGAAATAGTCGTGGTAGTGATATCGACATAGCGGACTTTCTGGATTATTTTAAAAACATGGACAAAAATATATACACGGCAAAGCATGAACAATCAGAGGCGTTCAACGACCATCACGACTTCAATGATAATTCAATGTTTGAGGAGCTGGATGTACCGATTTCGGAGGAGGAAGTGGCGAAAGGACTAAAATCGCTGAAAAGGGGCAAAGCTTATGCGGGTGATTGTGTACTGAATGAATATTTTATCAGTGCGGGCGACATTCTACTATCACATTTAACGGATCTATTTAACGTAATACTAGACACTGGATATTTTCCGGAGGAGTGGTCACGTGGCATTATTATTCCATTGTTTAAACGCGGGACTGAGAGCGACGTTAACAACTATCGAGGCATTACGTTGATAAGCTGCCTTGCCAAACTATTTACAACGGTGATAAACAATCGGTTAACTAAATGGTGTGAGCAAAACGATAAACTTTCGGACGCACAATTCGGATTTAGAAAAGGTTATTCTACAATTGACGCCAGTTTTGTTCTACGTAATATTATAGAGCATTATATTAATAAAAACAAACGACTTTTTTGTGCTTTTGTGGACATGCGAAAAGCCTTCGATTCTGTATATATAAATGGATTGTGGTATAAGCTATTTAAGTGTGGTCTAAACGGTAAGGTATTACGTATATTCAGGGATATGTACACGTGCGTTAAATCCTGTGTTAAGCACTGCAATACGTATTCAGACTTTTTTGAGTGTTCAGTTGGCCTTAGGCAAGGGGAGGTAACTTCACCGGTGTTGTTCGCGCTGTTCATGGAGGACCTGGAACTATATTTGCAACACAAACATAGTAGTGGCCTGACTATAGAAGACATCACACTAATCCTGCTACTGTTCGCGGACGACATGGCCATTTTGGGCGACACGCCGAGTGATCTACAACGGAGTCTGGATTCTTTATATGATTATTGTATGGAGTGGGGATTAACTGTGAACACGGATAAAACAAAGACAATGGTGTTTCGAAAACGTGGTAATATAAGAGCAAATGAAATATGGTCATATAACGGACATCCTTTAGAAAGTGTAGGCGATTTCAACTATTTGGGAACTGTACTACATTATAATGGAACATATTCTCTCAACCAACAGACGTTAGCCGGGAAGGCCTTGAAGGCCATGAATGTTTTATTGCACCAAACCAGAGGCATTGACCTTACTCCAAACACTATGTGCCAGTTATTCGACTCGTTCGTCTCTTCTACTGCGAATTATGCGAGTGAAGTGTGGGGAAATACAAAATCAAAAGAAATAGAGCGAATACATTTGAAATTCTGCAAACGCATTCTGGGAGTAAAACTTTCTACTAGTAATGTTGGAATATACGGTGAATTAGGCAGATACCCTTTATACATCAACCGTTTTGTGCGCATTATTAAATATTGGTTTAAAGTTATTAATTCGGACAATTGTATTATTAAAGCATCGTATCAAATTTCTCTGAAGGACTGTACTTCCGGAAGGTCAAATTGGACGTCAGGTGTAAAATCACTTTTATATGAGAATGGATTTGGAGACACGTGGGAGAATCCGCTTAGTGTAAATTCAAAGCATTTTTGTAAATTATTCAAGCAGAGACTTATTGACATGTTTATACAGCAATGGAGCACGGATGTAAACGCTAACAGCAAGCTACAATTATATAAACACTACAAAGACAAATTCGGTTACGAGGAATACTTAAACACAGTCAGTAGCAAACATATTAGGTACGGTTTAACGCGTTTAAGACTGTCGGCACACCAGCTTAGGGTGGAGACTGGGCGTTATGGACGGAATAGAATTGCCAGGGAGGAGAGGTATTGCACACACTGTAATACAGGAGACATTGAAGATGAATATCATTTTGTATGTGTGTGCCCAATATATAATGACCTCCGTGAGAATTATATTCCCGCTTTCTACCGTCGCAACATTAGTGTTCTGAAATTTGTTAATTTGCTTAAATCAAACAAGAAAAAACATGTACGAAATCTTGCCATGTTCATTTCACATGCATGTAAATTGAGAACACGATTAGGTCAGGAATAATCTGATCCATCCTCAGTATATGATTGGGGTTGTCACATGTGTGATGCACCATTTGTGTACAGGATATAGCTCATTTGTTTTAGCTATATGGTGTACATAGCCCTGTGTGAATCCCAACTGTGA